>NZ_PGUB01000092.1:0-18854 GCF_002924285.1 Aquimarina sp. I32.4
CGTTTTTTCATTTTTCTAAGATATTTATTTAAACATAAACCGTCTTAAATATCTGTCCGAATAAAGGTAGCAACTCCAGATATACGTAGAAGCTATATTAGTACCTTGTGCAATTATAGATGAAGGAGATAGCAGGTAGAGAAGGATATATAGGATTGGTATAGAAAATAGAAATGGAGTGCGGTTCATAAAAATAGGCCTATACAATGAATCTCAAAGATCGTAAAAATGATAATTTTTGCGAGGGTAATAGCGATAATAAATATGGTTAAAGTTTATTAAAGGAGTTCTTTTATTAGTGGAAAATTTTTAGAAATAAGAAAATTAAGATAAAATACTAGGTTTTTTTAAAACCAATGGAGGTGTTGGTTTTTTTATAACAGAACTATGGTTTATAACAAACAGGAAGTATTTCTCCAGAAGCTAAGCAATATTTGGTAACTTCTTCTTTAGATAAGGTTTGAGTGTAGTCGATCTCATCAACCTTAAAACCAATGGATCTGAGTTTTTCAAAATAATCACGACCATATACTCTTACATGATCATATTGTCCAAATATTCGTGCTCGTTCTTTGCGATCAGTAATAGTGTCATCCTCAAAAGTAGTAGCGCGACTTAAATCCTGAGGGATTTGTAGAATTGCCATGCCACCAGGTTTTAATACTCTTAATAGTTCTTGCATTGCTTTAGTATCATCAGGAATATGCTCTAAAACGTGATTACAAAAAATAATATCATATTTATTATCTTCAAAAGGAAGATTACAAATATCAGCTTTAATATCTGCTAGAGGAGAGTTAAGGTCGGTAGTAGTGTACTCTAGATTTTTCAGATTTCTGAATTTTTTATAAAAAGCTTGCTCAGGTGCAAAGTGAAGTACTTGTGCAGGAGAAGTAAAAAAATCAGTTTCGTTTTTCAGGAATAACCAAAGTAATCTATGGCGTTCTAGTGATAATGTAGAAGGTGAGAGTACATTATCTCTTTGTGTACCATATCCATAAGGTAAAAACCGAGAGAAACTTTTACCATCAATAGGATCAGTATAGGTTGTACCTCTTAATAAGAGAGATATTAATGGGCGTACCAAATAGCTCAATCGAATTAATAGAGGACGTGGAATACTATTTAGTATAAACTTAAAGAGTTTTTTCATTGTATAGTTTTATCCAAAACAGACTTAAAGCTGTGTAGGGCCATAAATCAAACAGATAGTAACTCTTGTCTAAAAGCATCTTCTTCATCAGACTCTATTCCTAATGCTTGATAGATATATTTAAAAGTAGATAGTATTTCAGGTTTTCCATCTATTATAGCCACATCATGTTCAAAATGAGCACTAGGTTTACCATCTGCAGTGAGGATAGTCCAACCATCTTTTAATTGTTTGATTCGGTGTGTTCCCATATTAGTCATTGGCTCAATGGCAACTACCATGCCTTCAATAAACTTTTTTCCTTTACCACGACGGCCATAGTTTGGCATTTCGGGATCTTCATGCATTTTTCTTCCTAAGCCATGACCAACAAGTTCTCTTACAACTCCATATCCTGCATCTTCTGTGAATTTTTGTATAGCGTAGCCAACATCACCCACTCGTTTTCCTACCTTGAATTCTGCAATACCAACATATAGAGATTCTTTGGTAATACGAAGCAAGCGTTCTATTTCTTCAGATATTTCACCTACAGGAAATGTATAGGCATGATCTCCATAAAAACCATTTTTGATAGCACCACAGTCTATAGAAATGATGTCACCATTTTCTAGAGGAGTGTTATTGGGGATACCATGAACTACTTGAGCATTAGGGCTCATGCATAGCGTATTTGGGAAATCATATAGTCCCAAGAAACCAGGGATAGCATCGTGATCTCTTATAAATTCTTCTGCAAGTTTGTCTAATTGTAGCGTAGTTACACCAGGTTTTACCTCTGAGGCCAACATTCCTAATGTTTTAGAGACAATCAATGCACTCTCGCGCATTAATTCTATTTCTTCACGTGTTTTGGTAATAATCATAAGCTTGTATACAATATCGGTAATAAAAGAAGGCAAATTTACAAAGAATAATACTTGTTCTGCTCAATAGATAGGGTCTATTTTAAGATTTAATCGTTCTAATTAGATAGGTATGATAGTTTTAACGTGTTCTTATATAGTGCAAGAAATCATTAATCTTCATAAGAATGTTTGTATGATTGATTAGATACAATTGCAAGGATATCTTTTTCAAGAGTTTCTCTGGCAAACTCTACATAACGCCCTATTTCTTTTCCATCTTTGTAGAAGATAAAAGTTGGAACTCTCATAATATTTGCGCCTTTTTCAAAACCTTGGGGAGTATCTTTATCTCTTGATACAGTGATTAATTCAAGGTTTTCAAAATCAAAAGATGCATTATCTAATATTTTATAAAAAGCAGGAGTTTCTCTTTTACTATCACCACACCAAGTACCCATAAAAGCCTTAATAGTTATATTTTTAAGATAGGGAGATAGTTTTTTTACAGTTGCTGTATCAAAAGAATACTCCTTATAATTTGTGTTAAACCAACTGCTAAATGGCTCTTGTTCTAGAGCGCTACGATTGTGTTGTCCAACAAGAATTTCGGGATCTTCTGGTGTTTTTGCAGAATCTACATTATTGGTAGATGCATTGATGACCTTAGAGCTCGAACAAGAACTTGTAAGGATCAAAACGAAAATAAAAAGCATTCTTTTCATACAGATACTATAATTACATAAAAAAGGGTTTTAGTATATAACACTTCACTTATTTTAATAAAGAGTGTTGAGTCATTGCTTCTGGTTTTTTAATTCCCATAAGGTGTAAAATTGTAGGAGCAATATCTCCTAAAACACCATCATTTATATCGATTTTATCATTGTCAATCAAAATAAAAGGAACGGGATTAGTGGTATGCGCAGTATGTGGTGTCCCGTCTGGGTTAATCATCGTTTCACAATTACCATGATCAGCAATAAGAATGATAGAGTATTGATTTTCTAGGCCTGCAGTTACTACATCTTTTACACATTGATCTACTGCTTCACAGGCTTTAATTGCAGCATTCATATCACCAGTATGACCAACCATATCTCCATTAGCAAAATTTAAGCAAACAAAATCAGTAGTTGTTTTTTGCAATTCAGGAACTAAGGCATCTCTTAATTCATAGGCACTCATTTCTGGTTGTAAATCATAAGTAGCTACTTTTGGAGAGTTACGTAGTATTCTAGATTCCCCTTTAAAAGGTTCTTCTTGCCCTCCTGAAAAGAAGAAAGTAACATGGGGGTATTTTTCGGTTTCTGCTATTCTAATTTGAGTCTTTCCTGCGTTAGAGATAATTTCCCCCAATGTTTCGGTGATATTATCTTTGTTGTAGATAATATTAATTCCTTCAAAATTTTCATCATAATTTGTCATGGTGACATAATGCAAAGGTAATTTATGAGTGTTATACTCATGCATATCCTTTTGAGAAAGCATTTCTGTTAATTCTCGACCTCGGTCTGTTCTAAAGTTAAAGAAAATTATAACATCATCATTCTGTATTGTAGCTACTGGAGTATCATTTTCCTCTAGTAAAATAGGCTTGATAAACTCATCAGTAATATCATTATTGTAACTATTCTGGATGCTGTTTAATGCATCTGTACTTGATTCTCCGACACCATTCACCAAGAGATCGTAAGCTAATTTTACACGCTCCCATCTTTTATCTCTGTCCATAGCATAATAACGACCTATTACAGAAGCTAGTTTACCAGTCGTTTTAGTCATATGATTTTGAATATTCTCAATATGTTTTTTTCCTGATTTAGGATCTACATCACGACCATCGGTAAAGGCATGTAAAAAAACATTGTCTAGCTCATAAGAATGTGCAGCATCAAGCAATCCTTTGATGTGGTTGATGTGAGAATGAACACCGCCATCGCTTACTAAGCCTAGTAAATGAATGTTCTTATTGTTTTCTTTTGCATAGCGAAAAGCATCTTTGAGTGTAGACTCATCTTTAAGAGTATTGTTTTCTACTGCAATATTGATTTTGGCTAAATCCTGATAAACAATTCTACCAGCTCCCAGATTCATATGTCCTACTTCACTATTTCCCATTTGCCCATCTGGTAGCCCTACATGAAGACCATCTGTGCGTAAAGAAGCATTAGGGTATGTTGAGTATAGACTATCAATATACTCAGTGTTGGCATGATCGATAGCCGATACTTTTGGGTCAGGAGATGTACCCCACCCATCTAGAATCATTAGGATTACTTTTTTATTCATAATGTACTCTTAAAATTAAGTTTTTGGTTGGTCATTATTTTGTTTCTAAAATTTTTAAAAAATGAAACAAGAAACAAAGTTACAATTTCAGGAAAGAGCATACAAAAGCAATGATTAATCCTATGTAAATTATATGTTTTGAAAACATTGTTTAAAATGTAGTTTTTGTGAAATCATTAACGAATTTGTGTATGTAAGGTTAAAAATAAGTTATTCTTAGGATTTATGTGTTTTTTGTAAGAATAATGTAATTTATTTGCGCTGTCAAATTAAAACACAATTAATAAATAAACATTGTAAAAGTAAAAAACAAATGAAAAAGCTTTCAATTTTAGTAATGTGTATGACGGTCAGTCTTGTTTTTGCAATTGACCCGGTAAAAGATCTGAGTAGCTATAAGGTTGCCAAAACAGAAATCACTAATGTTTCTCCTTTTTGTATTTCAATTGTAAGAGGAGACTATGAAATGGTTAAAAAAATGGTTGAATTAGGTTCCGAAGTAAATAAATTTTCAGAAGGAATGACACCACTTATGTATGCTGCTCGTTACAACCGGTTAGAAATAATTAAACTTTTAGTCGCTAATGGCGCTAAAATCTCTACCCAAAATGATAAAGGGTACTCGGCAATGAAATATGCAGAAATTTCTGGTGCCGAAGATGCAAAATCTTTATTGATGGAGCTTAAAGCGAAGTAAAACCTTCGTAATTAATCTAAATATGTGGGTCCGCTAAACATTAGATGTTTAGCGGATTTTTTTTGCTTTATGATTTCTTGTAAATGCAAAGTTCGTTTTAAGAGAAAAGGTTAAAATTATGTTATTTGATATGATGGCTGTAACAAAGTATAAAAGATAGATGTCTTACCTATAATACGTCAATCAAAATAAATTAAAAATCAATTCATCATGAAAAAAACAATTTTTGCAACCTTACTAATTATGTGTGTTACTACTATTAGTTTTGCTAATAAAGAAACAAAGATAGTTTCGGATTCTCATCACAATTACGAACTAAATTCTTATAGCACTAGTCCATTCTGTATGGCAATTGTAAAAGGAGAGGTAGAAATGGTAAAAAAACTAATCGAATACGGAAGCAATGTAAACCAAAAATCAGATGGGATGACACCGCTTATGTATGCTGCACGATACAATCGTACTGAAATTATTAAAATGCTTATAAAAAAAGGAGCTAATGTAAAAACGAAAGATGCTAAAGGGTATACTGCAATGAAGTTTGCAGAATTATCAAATGCTAAAGAAGCAATTGCTCTTCTAAAAGAGATGTCATAATACGTCTTTATTAGTTTTGATAAAAAAAGCTGTTTGTTTCTTTAAACAAACAGCTTTTCTTTATTTACTATGTTCTTGTATAGCTTCTTTTATTTTTTCTATTCGATTTTCTGGATCGGGGTGTGTACTTTGAAACTCAGGAGTACGATTTGGTCCTCCAGCAGCTTTCAGAATTTTCATTACCCCAATCATTTCTTCAGGGTTGTATCCAGAATTAATCATGAATAATACTCCTAGGTTATCACTTTCTAACTCATCATCACGACCATTGCCTAATAGTACGTTTTGACCAATACTATTTACAATACCTCCTGCATCTGCACCAACCGAAGCTCCTGTAGATATAGTTTTCCAGAATTCATGTTCTGCTATTCTCTCTGCAGAGTGTCGCCCAAGAACATGACCAATCTCATGACCTAATACGCCAGCAACTTGGTCTTCATTTTCTAATTTGGATAATAGGGCATATGTTATAAATATTTGACCTCCAGGTAATGCAAAGGCATTAATGGTGTTAGGGTCAGACAATAAATGAAATTCATATTTATAAGGAGTCTGCTTTGCTATACTCGAATTGACCAGTTTGTTACCAATCTTATCAATATAATTTTGTAGTTTTTGATCAGGGTATAAACCACCATGTTGTTGTGCCATTTGAGGGGCGCTTTGTAATCCGATAGCAATTTCCTGATCGCTAGTCATATTTATATTTTGTACCCGATCTGTATAGGGGTTCATTGTTTTGTTATTGCATTTTTTGAAAAAAGCAAAAGCTACAATTGCTAACCCTATAAGAATTCTGATTTTTAAACCACCACGTCTCATGAGTAATTATTTTTGATGTCAACTTTAAAGTTAGTAAATATAAAAATTGCTAGCTAATAAAATGTTAAATTGACTATTTAATGGTTTTAATTACAGGTAGATATGTGATGACGAAGTGTCAGATTCATAAACGGGATATAGGTTTTTACAAAATTTACCTATAGAAAATTTGAGTATAATAATATTTGCCTTTTTCATCTTTGATAGCGGCAATACCAATATGGGTATAGTTTCCTTCCATATTTTTTCTGTGAGGTGGACTGTTTATCCAGCTGGTGACAACAGATTGCGCTGAATTTTGCCCTGAAGCTACATTTTCAGCTATTCCAGTAGCATTTTCTTTTTCTTTAAGGGTGTTGAATTTATCTTCAAAATTGTCATGTCCAATAATGCCTTGAGAAATCATATGTCGTGTATGATCTATAGCTAGTTGCTCTGCTGTTTCGTTTTTCTGTAATGTAGGAAGATTTTTACTTTGTCTATACTCGTTTACTAGTTTTAGAATTTCATCGGTAATAGAGATTTCATTAGGGATATTATTATCAGCAGCCGTGTCATCATCGCTAGAGCATGAAACGGCTATACTTATAAGAATAAAGAAGCAAAAACGTTTGATTAAAGAGGTGTTCATTTTATGGGGTGTTATAAGATTATTTGGATAGCATATAATTCTGAAAGACTATATGTTTTAAAGTAATTTTGGGTTGATGTCATTTATATTTTCTGTAATATATCTTTCTATAAAATCAGCTGTAAAGAAAGTACTGCCCATAAGTTTTGCTTTTTTTAACTCTGTTGCAATATCTAATTTTCGGTACGATTTTAATAAAGGAATAGAAAGTGGCGCATACGAGTAATGCCAAGGCTCATATTTAAACCCTTTTCTGCTAGGTTTATCCGTGTATACAAGATAAAAACCAAAAGAATTAGCATGTTGATCCATCCATTCTTTGAATTTGCAGAAAGGGCCATCACCTTCAAAATTTTTGGCAAGAAGAAGTCCTCTGGGTTGTGGCGCATTGCCATCAACAATATCTAAGTCAGTACCCCAGTGATGTCTAGATGTACCTGGTATTGTAGAGTATTCTACAATTTTTTGTATTGCTTTGATAGGGGATAACCCTTCAGCTGTAAACTTTTTGTATTTACGTTCCCAGATTCGATTTTGATGCGCATAATTTCTGTAACTAGAAACTACCTTTATTTTGAATCCACTTTTTAGTGCTTCAGCTTTCATTTTTAGAAAAGCATCATATGCTTCTTTTCGAAGCTTATATCCATCTCCAAAAAGAGAAGGATTGCTTTTTCCCATTAGATCATCTTTTGAAAAATCTGACTGTAGCATAGAAAAAGAAGATAATGAAGCTCCAATCGTTGCTAGAATGCTCATGCCGATAAAATCTCTTCTTACCATAAATGTTAATTGCTGTAATTGTATTTAGAATCTATTATTCAAGAATTCCATCTATAATCCCATACTCCAATGATTCTTGAGCGTCCATCCAATAATCACGATTAAAGTCTTTTAAAACCTTATCAATATCTTGGCCACAATTATCAGCAAGAATCTGAGCGCTTAATTCTTTAGTTTTTAATATCTCTGCAGCTTGAATTTCTATGTTAGAAGCCTGACCTCTTGCTCCTCCGCTTGGTTGGTGAATCATTACTTTTGCATTTGGTTGAATGAATCTGCGCCCTTTTTCACCAATACTTAAGAGAATAGACCCCATAGATGCAGCAAGTCCAGTACATATAGTAGATACAGGGCTTTTTATACTTTTGATAGTGTCATACATAGCAAAACCAGAGGTAACATATCCTCCTGGACTATTGATATATAACTTAATCTCTTCATTACTTATCATATCAAGATACATAAGTCTATCGATAACATGCTTAGCTGATTTATCATCTACCTGTCCCCAAAGAAATATACTGCGTTCTTCAAGAAATTTTTTATCAATCAAATCCTGTACTTTTCCTGATTTTTCTTTCATCTTATTAAATGATTTATGTTTTTTTATATTTTTTGTAGTAATTAAAAACTCTTTCTGAAACGATTATAATAGTATTAAAGAGTTAGCTCTTATGTTTTAAAAAAAGTGTTTTTATCATTGATGATAAATGTATAATTATTTTCGTAGAAAAGCATCATGTGAATTTAACATTTTGCAAAATTTTAAAGAGGAATTTTGACATTGTTGTACTATTACTAGATGAATCATTGTTCAAATAACATAGTAGAGTAATACTTGGTAGTTTATTGTATAAATGGAATTATGAATAAAAAAATAGTTGTTTGAGAATTCAATTCAGATGATAGTTATTTCAAATTAGGTTGATATAGTCCAGATTGAACGAGTGATAACTATTGAAATGTAGGTAACCAACTGAAAGGTATTGATGGTTTAAGTTTACTCTTATACTTTGAGAAATAGGATGTTGTTAGCGGGGACCTAAAACTATAAAAGAGAAAAAAGAGTCCTCAAAAAAATTCCCATTACTATCCAAGGTGCTGACAGTACATTGACTAGTAGATATTTGAGAGATATCTACAATATTATCATCCAAAACTCCATTTAGATCTCCAGCAGTAGCTGTTAAACTCGGTATTCCTGTGAATGCAGTAGAAAAATTTATTCGATATCTACCAGTTCCTATTTTTGTAATAGTAAAGCCAGTTCCCTGCGCAATGGATCCATTTGGATTAATATTACCTCTCATCATGCGCAAACTTTCTTCTCCCTCTACAGAATTAGATGAAGAGGATGAGGCATTTGGACTAATTTGTTGCCAATTTGTGCCATCACTTTTAATCCATAGTACAGATGTACTAGCGATGATTGTTTGATTTGAATTAGATAAATCACGATAGGTACTAATTGTTCTATTGGTATTAGTACTATTTTTTAAAATATAAATTCTTCCTTGACAGGTGTTAGGGTTTGGTAATGTTATAGTGTGCGCGCCAGTGATATGTATTGTGTGGTGGTTTTCTGTCAATGTTAAATTAGTAGTAGTGCTTAGAATTGAAGTAGAAAAAGAACCTTCTAATTGTAAGGTAGAATTTGCAATATTAAAACCTGTTGTTGGGTCATCATAATTATTGTCTACTGGTACTTCTTGTGGATTAAGGTTAATCCCAAATCGAGTAGTTGCATCAGCCGTATTGTTGCTACCTTGTACTCTGAAAAATTCTCGATGAAATTGCCCTCGTCTGTAATCATATCTTTTGAATACCATAGGTTCAGGGCCATCATCTCCAATAATAAATTCTAGTTTTCCATCATTTGCTGGTCCTGCTGAACCTATTTCGAATAAATCTGTTCTTCCTGTGCTTCCTTTTAATCTGAAATTTCCATTTGCTGTGGTAAAAAACATGGGTTTATAAAATGAAGCCCCAGAAGCAGCAAATTGTAATGCTGCAGTATTTCCGTCTCCATTGATATGTATTAGAGGTTGATCATTATCAGTATAATCAGGAAGTGTTTGAACTAGGCCTAAGGTTTGTCTTCTTCCAAATTGTAGTAAGGGAAGATTGTTTGATCGTATCTCCATTTTTACATCATCAATGTGACCTAGAAAAGAAGAGGAGGGAAGCCCTGTATTACCATCTATGAGCCAATTGTCATTACTAGTGGATACCCAGGTTGTACCATCAAATACAAAAACTTTACTTTCTTCGATATTGTAGAGCATGGAGCCAATAGATGCAGCAGTAACAGCATTCATTTCAGTAGAAGTAGTCGCTGTAGGAAGTCCCATTACTGAAAATTCATCGATTTGACTAAAAACGATTCTAGGTAGAATTAATAAAAGAAATACTGTTTTTCTCATTTAATAATAGTTTTTTGTCATATTGTATTTGTTAAAAAATTACAATATAAATTTGGGTTTACTATATATTATTTGACAAGTATTGTGTTATTATGTTTACTCTAGTAGCCTTTTTGAGTGTGAAGTATTATTATAATCCCGACAACGAGATTTTTTGGTAAAATTATCTGTTAATGTATAAATATCCTGCTCGATCTTTTTGATCATGAATTTTAAGTACGTAGTAATACGTACCTACAGGTAGTTCTTCGTCTTTGGCGATAGTAGCTCTACCTTCAGAGATACCAGACCATGTATTATTGTATCCTTTTTTACGATAAACTTCAACTCCCCATCTATTAAAAATGGTAAGTTCATTATTTGGAAATTGAGCAATACCTTGAATTGTAAAAGTGTCATTCACACCATCTCCATTTGGAGAAACAGCCGTGAATATTTCAAGATCACCATCTAGTATTATTTCAGAACTACCAAATGTTAATACTACATAATTATCTGGGATAATAAGTTCAGAAGTAATCTCGCCATTATCTAAGTTTCCAGATGTAGCAAAATTTCCTAGACTTACCCATTGTTCTAGATTTCTATCCCACCCAGCAACTCTAAGGTCATCAAGTGAATCCACTAGAGTAGGGATGTTACTGTTATCATCCCAAGTAAGGGTTACTCGAGTTTCAGTAGCTCCATCAAGATCCCAAAATTCAAAAGAACTTACAGCAAATAATGTGTTACCAAAATTATCAGTATTGAAACTTCCAGGGAAAAAATTAGGGGTATTTGGATTTTCAAAGAAATAAGCTCCTCTTGCTGTGTTTGTAGCAGCTTGTGAGTCAATACGCATTGGGCGCAGTCTGAAATCATCTCCAATTGGAAAAGTAAAATCTAATTGCCCAGTGATAGAGGCATAACCATCTACATATCGCTCATCGTTTTCACCTAAATATGGAGAGTCATTAATATAATCTAAAGAAACAAAACGTCTATCTCTTGGTGTTTGTACTTTGCCATTTATGAATTCTTGAAAATGGGTAACACCCACTGCTATTTCTAAAAACAGATCATTTATAACATCTATTTCTACATCATAAAATACAGGACGGTTATTTCCAGATACGGTAAGGTCACCAGTGGTATTATAAAAACCAGCAAGACCTAGGTTTTGATCAAAGTTTCCATCATTAATTACATCTGAATGAAAACCTATCTTAGCTTCATCATGCATTTGGATATCTCCAAAATTATGAAAAGCCTGCTGTGCCATGATTACATGAGACAAAAAACAAACGGTAATAAGAATAATTCTCTTCATAAATATATTGGGGCAGTATTGGTTTTACGGTTTTACAGTAAAATTGATATGGCAAATATATTCTTTTTTATTGAAAATCAATGGTTTTTAGTGATAAAAAGTAAAAAAATATCGACAAAGAGCATGTTTATTCCGATTAAATGAACGTATTTTTCGATTAAAACATACCCGTTTAGAAAAATATTATTTAACTGACAAACATAAGAAAATTAATTAATTGATATTGAATGATGTGATGAAATAATTAAAATTAGTAAGTTTTTTGTGTTTTATTTTTAAACTGACGCTGATTGACTCTTGGGAATGATTATTTGATGGGTACTATTTGTTAATTTATATAGATGTCTTTATTCTAATTATTAACTCGATATGTAATTCTTCGATTCGTAACAACTGTTTTTACGATTACATTAAGGGTTCCTGTGGTAGTACCTGCCAAAGGAATATTTTGGTCATTAGTAATATCAGAAGATGATACAGTATTATCAAGACTACCTATTTCAATTCCAGTTACATCAAAAGTAAATGTACATGAATTCCCTGCAAGTAAATTAACTCCTGAGACCGAAAAGTTATCGGTTCCAGAGGCAGCGCTAATGGTTCCTCCGCATGAGGTAGTTGCATTTGGAAGAGCAGAAATAATCATTCCTGTTGGGAGATTGTCTGTAAGAGATAAATTAGTAAGATCTACCCCCGTTGAAGGGTTCTCTAATATAATGGTTACTGTTGATTCTTCACCATATCCAATAGTTGTTGGTGAAAAGTTTTTACTAGCCACTGCAGGGAAAGCTACTTCTGTAGATACAGCAAAAACACCCCCCCAAATTCCTTCATTAGCACTTCCTAATCCTACATTGAGTGTAGTAGCATTATTAAGTACAAGTCCAGAAGCATCAAAGATATCAATATCTATCCCCCAATTAAAGCCTAAGTTAGGGCTTCTACCTCCAATATCAGTTCCAAACTTTGATATAGTACCATTTAAAGTATTGTTTGCAGGATTTAATCCGTTTGAAAGCGCAGTTCCATTAATAGAAACAAAATCTCCAGTACGGTTTGCTTCACCGTCAAATCCAAAATATCCTGCATGTGTATCAAAAGCACCTGTTGATGGAGTTAATAATCCTGTGACAGTAAATGCATCATTGGCTCCAAACCCAAAAAAGTCAAAGCCATCCCAGATACTTACACTACGTGTAATATCAGAAGGGTTCTCAAATACTATTACCATAGTCCACCCACCATGTGGCCCAGTAAAAGAGCTACCAGTCATTAGTGGTATATCTGCTACTGTATATGTTCCAGATCCTGCCGCCTGAACCATAGAAGTTACATTAGCAAAGGACATAAAAGTATTCCAACCAGCAAAGTTTGCAGTTTCAATATTTGTAACACTTGCATCAACAGTAGTATACGTTCCTGCTCCTGGTTCTCTAAATTCAACTTGTTGAAGACTTAATGTGGGGTCAGGATTAGTGATTCCGCCAAAGGTAGAATTATATGTTCCACCCCAGTATAATCCTGCCCAGCTTACAGTAGCTCCTGCGGGTAAAGTAAAGTCAGCGCTACTGGAGTTTATTGTAGTAGCATCTACATTGGCATATCCCATTACTACAGCAGGGTTGTTTGATGTAGGTGCTCCTGGACAATTGGCTACACAGATAAGGTTTGTGTTACCAATCATATCAAAATTTCCTCTTACATTAAGAGAGAAACGTTCTTCATAAGGTCTTGGGTTTTCTATTTCAATATCTACAATTGTTCCTATTCCCTGATCCGTTATGTCTACAGATGGATCACTTACATTAGAGAAATCAATAAAAAAAGTTTCATCCCCCTCTGTACTAATGTCATCTAATATTGGAACTGTTATATTTTGAGATTCGCCACTAGTTCCTGAAAATGATAAAGTCCCATTTATTGTTGTGTAATCTGTTCCAGCAGTGGCAGAGTTGTTAGTTGTTGTAAAGTCTACAGTAAAACTACTAGCAGTATCTATACCTGTATGTGTTACGGTAAATGTAGCTGTTCCTTGGTCTTCATCAACCGAAATATCATCTATAGTTATTTCTGGTATTGGTTGAATAATATCAAATGTAAGAGTGGTATTTGTGAAAAAATTCGGAAATGATTCTAAAATTAATACACCGTCTTGATATACTCTTACATAACTTCCAGCTCCATTCCAGCCATCACCAAACCAATCCTCTAATAGTAAAGTGTATCCAGTTCCATACGGTATAGTGGCATAAACTTGTGGAGTACCAATATTGTTATATAATGTATTTGATGCTCCATTAAAACAATCTACAGGATTACAGATTTCGGGAATTATTATGGCATTTGAAGGGTCTCTAAAAGTAACTCTATTTTCAGATGACCATGCTTGCCAGTTAACCTCAATTTCTATTAGTGCTTGAGAATAGGAAACAAACCTCCCAAATACTATCATGCAAAGTATAATCAGAAATTTATTATGTAGATATTTTTTCATTAAGATTTAGATAGTATTGAATTATTTTACAACAAACACCACATTAATTAGGGTGTTGAAGTCCACTGGTTGTCCGATTACAGTATATGTAAGAACACCATTTGCATCAATATTCATGGTTGAAGTATTAAAAACACTAGGGTCAGCAAAGGTTACATAGTAATGTAGCTCATTTGCAGCGTATACAGGTATGTTAGGAGCAGAAGGGCTCGTTGCTGTAGGTGATGAGAACTGAGCTGTATACTGTGTATATAGATTTAAAGTAAATGTGCCATTTGTAGCAACAGGAACTTCAATAGAAGGAGGGTAAAAAACCCTAGCTGCTCCAGAGGTAATAGGGGCAATGGCCTGAATAACCTCTTGTACATTAGTTTCTGCAGTAGGAGTTGCTTCTCCAGATTGATCTACATCTATAGGAATAGCTAGATTTACTTCAGAATCAAGTTGATTGTCTGTAGCAGCTAACCACCCATTGGTAACTCCAGTATAACGATAAACTTCTTCATCTCCTAAATTATAAACAATAGAGCCAATTTGTGGACTGGCAATACCATTTATTTCAGCCATGTCTGTGGCAGTTGGCAAACCCATTAGTGAATTTGCATCTAATTGACCAAACATTACTGTTGACCAAATAGAAAATAAAAATAGTGTTAGGGGTAATTTTTTCATCATCAAAATTTTTATCATTTACAACTTTATTCTTTTGTAAGTTGACTTTGTTTTATTAGTTGAGTAATTGTTGTTAAAAGTCAAGTACGGTGAACATAAATTCTAGATCGATATCATCCTTTTGATTTGCACCATTATCACTATCTCCAATATTGATTCTAAATCCAGAAGCAGTTTGATTATAATATGAAATACCAGGATCATCATAATCTGCTCCACTATTACCAGGGCAATCACCACCACAATCAATCGTTGCTAATTGTATAATATAATTATCGTCTGGCATAGGTGTTGTAAATGTTACTTGGTAATCACCTTCATTTATTCTAGACACTGTTGCGTTCATTATTTTAAATGCAGTTCCGTTACCTGCTACTTTACCCATTGCTTTTACAGGGCTAGCAAAGAATGCTCCTCCATCAGTACCTACTGTAATCTGATTTCCCGTATTTGCACTCACAACATTAGCTGTTTGTGTATCTGGAGTAGGGGTGTTTTCATTTGTATATGTTATAACTCCTGTAGTGGTGTTTTGGGTTAAGTTAGTTACAATATTTGTTGCTGGGTCACCAGTTGCACCCTGTATTCCAGTTACACCTTGTATTCCAGTCGCACCCTGTATTCCTGTTGCTCCTTGTATTCCTGTTGCACCTTGTATTCCAGTGGCACCCTGTATTCCAGTAGCACCCTGTATTCCAGTTACACCTTGTATTCCAGTCGCACCCTGTATTCCTGTTGCTCCTTGTATTCCAGTTGCACCCTGTATTCCAGTCGCACCTTGTATTCCTGTCGCTCCCTGTATTCCAGTTGCACCTTGTATTCCTGTTGCACCTTGTATTCCTGTTGCACCTTGTATTCCAGTGGCTCCTTGTATTCCTGTTGCACCCTGTATTCCAGTCGCTCCCTGTATTCCAGTTACACCTTGTATTCCTGTTGCACCCTGTATTCCAGTGGCACCTTGTATTCCTGTCGCTCCTTGTATTCCTGTTGCACCTTGTATTCCAGTAGCACCTTGTATTCCAGTGGCACCCTGTATTCCTGTTGCACCTTGTATTCCTGTCGCACCTTGTATTCCTGTTGCACCTTGTATTCCAGTTGCACCCTGTATTCCAGTCGCACCTTGTATTCCAGTGGCACCCTGTATTCCAGTAGCACCCTGTATTCCTGTTGCACCTTGTATTCCTGTCGCACCTTGTATTCCAGTGGCACCTTGTATTCCAGTAGCTCCTTGTATTCCAGTAGCACCTTGTATTCCTGTTGCACCCTGTATTCCAGTAGCACCTTGTATTCCAGTGGCACCTTGTATTCCTGTCGCACCTTGTATTCCAGTTGCACCTTGTATTCCTGTTGCACCCTGTATTCCAGTCGCACCTTGTATTCCAGTTACACCTTGTATTCCAGTAGCACCTTGTATTCCAGTCGCACCTTGTATTCCAGTTGCACCTTGTATTCCTGTTGCACCCTGTATTCCAGTAGCACCTCTAGCTCCAGTTACACCTTGTATTCCTGTTGCTCCTTGTATTCCAGTTGCACCCTGTATTCCTGTTGCACCCTGTATTCCAGTAGCACCTCTAGCTCCAGTTACACCCTGTATTCCTGTTGCTCCTTGTATTCCTGTTGTACCTTGTATTCCTGTTGCACCCTGTATTCCAGTTACACCTTGTATTCCTGTTGCTCCTTGTATTCCAGTAGCACCTTGTATTCCTGTCGCACCCTGTATTCCTGTTGCTCCTTGTATTCCAGTAGTACCTTGTATTCCAGTAGCACCCTGTATTCCAGTAGCACCCTGTATTCCAGTTACACCTTGTATTCCTGTCGCTCCTTGTATTCCAGTCGCACCTTGTATTCCTGTTGCTCCTTGTATTCCAGTAGCACCCTGTATTCCTGTCGCACCTTGTATTCCAGTAGCACCCTGTATTCCTGTTGCACCTTGTATTCCAGTCGCTCCTTGTATTCCTGTTGCACCCTGTATTCCAGTTACACCTTGTATTCCTGTTGTACCTTGTATTCCAGTTGCACCCTGTATTCCTGTTGCACCCTGTATTCCAGTCGCTCCCTGTATTCCAGTCGCTCCCTGTATTCCAGTAGCACCTCTAGCTCCAGTTACACCTTGTATTCCTGTCGCACCTTGTATTCCAGTAGCACCCTGTATTCCTGTTGCACCTTGTATTCCAGTCGCACCTTGTATTCCTGTTACACCTTGTATTCCAGTCGCACCTTGTATTCCTGTTGCACCCTGTATTCCAGTCGCTCCCTGTATTCCTGTCGCTCCTTGTATTCCTGTCGCTCCTTGTATTCCTGTTGCACCTTGTATTCCAGTCGCACCTTGTATTCCAGTCGCACCTTGTATTCCAGTGGCACCCTGTATTCCTGTCGCACCTTGTATTCCAGTAGCACCCTGTATTCCTGTTGCTCCCTGTATTCCAGTCGCACCTTGTATTCCTGTCGCACCTTGTATTCCAGTGGCACCTTGTATTCCAGTAGCTCCTTGTATTCCAGTGGCACCTTGTATTCCTGTTGCACCCTGTATTCCTGTTGCACCTTGTATTCCAGTAGCTCCTTGTATTCCAGTTGGGCCTTGTATTCCTGTTGCACCTCTAGCTCCAGTTACACCTTGTATTCCAGTGGCACCTTGTATTCCAGTCGCTCCCTGTATTCCTGTTGCACCTCTAGCTCCAGTTACACCTTGTATTCCTGTGGCACCTTGTATTCCTGTTGCACCCTGTATTCCAGTGGCACCCTGTATTCCAGTAGCACCCTGTATTCCTGTCGCACCTTGTATTCCAGTGGCACCCTGTATTCCTGTTGCACCTTGTATTCCTGTTGCTCCCTGTATTCCAGTAGCACCTTGTATTCCTGTCGCACCTTGTATTCCAGTGGCACCTTGTATTCCAGTAGCTCCCTGTATTCCTGTTGCACCTTGTATTCCAGTTACACCTTGTATTCCAGTAGCTCCCTGTATTCCTGTTGCACCTCTTGCGCCCGTAGGTCCAATGGCCCCATTAATATCTATGGTAGTTATAGTATTGTCTTCTGATGTATATCTGAATATTCCTCCTCCTAAGTCTTCAAGAGTAGAAATAGTTTCATTGAAACTTCCTCCGCCATTAGATAAAGTAATTGTATTACCACTTTTACTTAATACTTGAATTTCATTTGTGGGATTTGAATCTAAGTCATTGATTAAAGAAGAGAGATCAACAAACCCTCCATTTTCAAGAGTTAGAATATTGGTTGTAGAATTAAATGATAATGCTTGATTATCGTTACCACTACAGAGACTATTCCAACTATTATTATTGTATTGGAAAATACAATTGTCATCTGTATTATATATTAACGCTCCGTTTAATGGAGTTATAGCATTCATTTGTGCTGTTGTAATTCTAGTCAACACAAAAGCCTTATTGATGCTTTCTAACTCAAGTATAGAAGAGTTATGAATTAAATTAGGATTGTCACCAATCTTAACTTGTGCAATCATGGAAGAGGTTGTTGCACAAAATGCTACTATAAATAGAAGTAATTTTATCTTCATAGGTTTTGGGGATTTCCTTGTTAGAAGTCTTTGCTTCAGTATTTTTATGGTTAAACCGTAACCGTTTTATTTCAATTTAAATGGTGTCTAATCCAATCAAAGATAGATACCTGCTAATATATTAATAAAATATTAACTACAAAAATATAAAAAAAATCGACAAAAAACATCTTTTGACGATTAAAAACGTATTTTGACTACGGTTTCTTAGTTGTTTTAAGTGTTTGTTTTTTAGTTAGTAACATAAAATTAATAAAATAGAAAAAGAGTTGATATTAAAATTTAGTGAAAATATTTTTATTGTTTTGTTTTGTAGTTTCAAGAATTCTAATACTTTTGTGCTCATAAAATAAAAGCGGGAGTAGCTCAGTTGGTAGAGCGTCAGCCTTCCAAGCTGAATGTCGCCAGTTCGAACCTGGTCTCCCGCTCAAAGCTTCATCATTTAGATGAAGCTTTTTTTATTTAATTATTATTAGTCCTACTTTGTCATCTTAGGTTTGATTGTTCTTTTCTTGGTCTCTTAGTAGTTGTTTGATGTATCTTTGATGCTGTTCAAGAATTAGATTTATAGCTAATTGCGGAGTTTCTATTTTAG
>NZ_PGUB01000093.1:0-18234 GCF_002924285.1 Aquimarina sp. I32.4
TCTAGGTAATTCCCTGTTTCCTTTGCCAGATTCAAGAAAGAAAATATCATCACTCTCTACAATACCTTCAAAACCATTAGGAACAGCCCCTTCAAAGGCACTTAATATCTTATGCCGCCAGTCAAATGAAGTTTGGAGACAGATACCTGTCTGTTCAGCACATTTCTTTATCGAATTGCCTAATAGCATATGGTACAAATAAACACTAAGCAAGTTCCCCTTTTTTAAACCAAAAGTAACTTTACCTGTAGTTTCCCTAAAATACTTCTTGCACGATTTACAAAAATAACGTTGCACACCATTAGCCTTGCCATTTGCACGGATATCGATGTCTTGACAATTAGGGCAATGTAGTGACTGGATTTGTTGCACCTCGGAATGAACAGTATACAAGTCAGGCTCTGAAGGATCGACCATAGATAATAGCTCCCTAATTACGGTCTCACGACCCGATTCATCTAGGCTTTTGAAAAATTCTGTGAAAGATTCTGGTACCATTTGCACTTGTTTTAAAACAAAGATAACTAGTTAAGTCGTATTATAGAATATAGCTTTAGTCTATAATGAGGAACTCAAAAAAATAATGTAACAAAAAAGTCTTATCTGATCTAAAAGAAAACCATGGATATAAGCTAATTATTAAAGTAGAATTAGATATTACTGAAGCTCTTGATTGGTATGAGAAACAACTACACCACTACCTCTGATACTTTGCAGTCAAAATCTATAAAAAACATATTTATTTACTCTCTATTTTCTCAATCGTCTTATTTTTTTATCAAAAATAGGTCGTTGCAAGAAATACCATTTTAGCTTAAACCCAAATTCCATATATTCAAAACCTGCAGCAGTAGCAGAAGCAATATTACTATACTTACCATACAAAGTCGTCTTAAAACGATCAGAAAACCGATATCCAAATTTTGCTTCTGCTCTAAAAGTGGAAGATCCAGGGTCTTCCTCTACAAACTGTCTCCCTAATGCTGCACTAGCAGTATAAAACCAATTATTTTCTGGATTGCTTACAACTTCTGCAAAGATTTCACCCAAATTAAACTCTCCAGGGCTGAAATAGATAGCAGGCACTTGATTATCAAAAGAAAGATATTGATAATTAATTCCCGCTTTTAGACCAGGTCTATGTAATACATTATAATATAAGGAAGTAAATAACAAGTTTCTACTATTTGCATCAGTCTGAGAGGTATATATATATTGAGTATACCATCCTAAATTAAAATTGGTACTCAGATTATAATTCAAAAAGTAATTATTCATTATAATCTCCCGATTTAATAAATCTGCATTAAAATTTTGCAATTCACGTTTATATCCTACATCTAGGCTTTGCAGTTTAAACGGTTTTGTTTTTAGTACTGCCTCTGCAATCAATGCAGTATAATCAGTTGTAAACCCATTAGCATTGGTCACCCCTACTCTGGATTGCAAAGAAACTCTACCACTATATTTATACAAAAAGCCTAAAGAGAGATCATGAGAAGTAGCCTCATTCATACTTATGGTATTTTTTGTTGTTCTATAATCATATTGAACCTCTGGTATAAATTTGACCGATAAAGGGATCTCTGATCTTACTGTCACATTAATAGCTTCATTGTCTCCATTATCAAACGTAAATGCAGTTGTTTCTTCAACAAAAGGAGTATGTGTCTTTTTTAAGGTTTTGATTAATTTTTGTGCATCCTGTTGTTTTGGATAATAGTGTAGTGTACGAAATGCATAGGTATATGATTTGATATCATCTCCTACCGCTCTATATGCATTTGCAATTCCTAGGTTACCATCAAACGAACCTATATCTTTTTTTAGAATCTTACGATAATTTTGAAGACTTGTTCCAAAATTACTCGTATACATACCATGAGTAGCTTGCAGTGCAAGCACTCTAGAATTATTAGGATATGATTTTCCTAATTTTTTAATCTCTTTTCTTGCTTCACCAAATTTTCTATTCCACAATAATGCTTGTATATAACGCTCCCATGCGGACAGGTGCCCCTCCTCATCTTTTTTATTTTTATTTGTCTTAGTATAGGACAGTCTTGCAATATCCAACGCTTTTTTCTCTTTATGCTTTTTATGAGCTACCAGAGACAAGCCATTTAATGACAAACTACTATCTTTAGGATTTATACCCAAAGCGGTATATGTTTTTTCTGCATTTACAAGATCATTGGTCATGAGATACATATTTGCCTTATTGAGCTGTGTATCCTTATCATTAGGAAAATCAATCAGATTTTGATCTAATAATGCCAATGCTTCTTTGTACTTTTTATTCTGAGCTATTGTATTGGCATACCCTAATCGAATATATTTTCTAGACAACATCGCATTTGGGTTTCCTTTTTGTAATGCCAATGCTTTATTTACCATTTCTAAAGCATTCTTATATTTCTTCAAATTAGAAAGTGTATTTGCATACCCTAATACCGCAGGAAAACTTGTTGCATCTTCTGCTATCAACTTTTCATAGAATGTTTCAGCTTTGGTGAACTGCTTATCCCATAGTAAGGATTCTGCATAATTCAATTTAATCTCAAAATCATTAGTATACTCTTCTCGTAACTTTGTAAAGATAGATACTGCCTCTTTAGAATCTCCTAATAATCCTACTGCTCTACCATAACATAACCGAGCTGTTTTATTATCTGGGTATTCCTGTAGAACTGTATCAAAAAAAGATTTTGCCTTATCATATTTACCTGTTTCCAGATAATTAAACCCTTCTTGCATATCCTGAGCTACCAAAAATGAAAATGAGCCCAAAAACAGAAGACTAAAAAAAAATATTTTTAAGTGCATTTGTTTTGTGTAAAAGTTGATTAATAATGTTAAAGTAAGCATTACAAAAAAAACAACAGATAAAAACCAGATAAGTTTTATTAAAAATTGATTTCACCTATTTTTATTTAACGGATTTTGGTTAAAAATTAACATTTCTTTATGCGTCAAAATCAAAATTTAGGGGGAAAAACCCCCTTTTCACGACACGAAAATTGTACGGAAATCATCATTTTCTTTAACATTTGTAGTCCTTTACCTTCATTTTAAAACTTATAAAATGTTAAAATTTGAGTGAAAAACACCTATTTATCGACGAAATACACTGTTTTTGGGTTGTACGTAAACATATTGCGGTTTAACCGTATACGAATATTAAATAACTGGTATTACTTTTACATCAAGTTGATAACCAATAATTAATATCAATTTAAGTTCAAAAGTAAATTCGTCAAAATGTAAAATAGGCTTCAAAAAACCCCAGAAGAATGTTTAACAAGTTTACAAAGATCATAGGTCTACAAAAAAATAAAAAAGACCGCTCTTAATAAACCTTATACTTCTAATACCCCGGAAGTATATCCCAAAAAAATAAAATATGATGACGAAAACTACTGGAATTATTATCCCATGCTACAATGAATATGATAGACTGGATCAAAAAAAGTTTTGCAACTTCCTAAGCAATAACTCAAATTACCACTTATGTTTTGTGAATGATGGTAGTTCTGATGACACTTTAAAAATGTTATGCGAACTCAAAAAATTCGACCCAAAACGAATATCTGTACTTGACCTAGAGCAAAATCAAGGTAAAGCCACTGCAGTACAAACAGGAGCAAACTACTTGGCAGATATCGATTATATAGAAAATATCGCTTTTCTTGATGCTGACCTTTCTACTTCTTTAGAAGAAATGGATAATCTGGTAAAAAAATTAGACAGCAACCCACAACTTACAATGGTTTTTGGTTCTAGAAAAGCAGATAACTCAAATAATATAGACAGAAACATTATTAGGAAATTCTTATCAAATTTTGTTGGGTTCTTTATTAGATTCATCTTGCAACTTCCTATCAAGGATACTCAATGTGGAGCAAAAGTGTTTAAGAAAAGTATTATAGAGAATGTATACAGCCAAAGATTTATCAGCCGATGGTTATTTGATATAGAAATCTTCTTACGATTAAAAAAGCATATCGGATTAAAAGATCTATTAAACTGCATTAGTGAAGAACCACTAGATAGCTGGATCGAAGTAGAAGGATCTAAGATCACATTAAAAGATTCTTTTCTTATCCCAATCAACCTTTTAATGATATGGTTTAGCTACTTCAAGCCAAGAACTCATAGCAAAAATGCATCTGATATTTTCAACCTTAAAACAAACTACTATATGGTAAGATAACTACTTTCTTTAAAAAAATACCCCAACCTATTATACAAAATTTAACCATCAAATAACGCCTGTATCTAATTCGTGTCAAGATACTAGCTACCCATATACTATGAAAAAAACCATTACTCTCCTGGTAATTCTTCTTACAAGTATTACCTATGCCCAACAACCTTTTGATTGTAATGACGGAAAATTCTATCAAGTAATTTCTGGAGCATTACGATCATACGACCCCATAACAGGAACCTATTCAGATCCTCTACATACCCATACTGCATACAATGCAGGAGGATACAACCCTGTAGACAATTTTTTATACGCAATCAGAAATAGTGATAAACATTTATTGCGTATAGGTCAAGATATTATAGTAGACTTAGGAGCCGTTGCCGCAAATGGTGGAATCCAATTTGGAGGCGGTTATGCAGCAGATGTAGATAGTGACGGAAACCTATGGGTATTTCAAAACTCTCTAGACAAACAATCATTTCACAAAATCCTTAACCTTCAAGACTACGATGGTTCATCTGCTCCAGTATTTGAGATAATAGTCTCTAATCAAGCTTCTCCTAGCACATGTGCAGATATCGTTTTTATAGATGGTAACTTATACGGAGGAAGTAAAGGAAAAGTTTTTAAGTGGGACCTTACTACAGCTACTCCTGCTTTTAGTAGTAAATCAGTAACTGATTTACCAAGCCATACTTTTGGCGCCTGCTATACTGATACTAGTAATAGATTATATGTATCCAGTAATAACGGAGGATTACACCTAGTAAATGATTATGAAGGTGCTGCCCCTTATGCTACATTATTAAATAATACAGAAGTTACAAATTCTAATGACGGGTTCAAATGTGCTGTCGGAATCTCTCCTATAGATGCAGATCAAGATGAAGTTCTTGATCCTTTTGATAAAGATACGGATGGTGATGGAATTCCTGACCTTGTAGAAGGTGGAGGTGTTGATCCTTATGGTGATGATGATAGTGATGGCGTTTTTAATTACCTAGATCCCGATTTTGGTAATACTTGTAACAGCGGTGTTTCTCTTGCCTTTGATACCGATAGAGATGGGGTTCCAAATGTATTAGACCTTGATAGCGATAATGATGGTATTTTTGATATTGTAGAAGCAGGATTAGGTGCTTATGACACCAATGGTGATGGGCTCTTTAACTCTCAAGATACTGGTTTTGTAGATTCTGATCTTGATGGGATTGCAGATATTGTAGATATTGATCAAACTGGTATCGCTTTTTACCCTGCCGATACAGATGGTGACTTGATTTATGACCCCTATGATATCGATTCAGATCAAGATGGTATTATTGACCTTATAGAAGGACAAAACAGCCTTAATTTTATAGCTCTTTCTGGTTCTGACCAGGATAGAGACGGTATGGATGATGCATTTGATCCTGATAATGCAGGAACACCACAAGGATATATTAATACAGACGGTACTGATAAACCTGATTTTCTTGATACCGATTCTAATAATGATGGCACACTGGATAGTGTAGATGGGTATGATACCAATAGTGATGGAACTGCAGATACCCTTGCAGCGGGAAGTGACTTTGACCAAGATGGCCTAGATGATCATTTTGACCTCAAAGAAACTGTATTTGATTCTGATAACGGAAACCAAACTCCTACAAGCTTTCCTGTATCAAGTATTGGCGATCGGTATCATTATCTAGGAACATATATCAGTGATGGTACCCCTGATTATTTAGGAACAAACGAAGTATTGAGTTCTGATTATCTTACTCGTATTAATGGTGCTTTACCAGAAGGAAACTCAGTACCAGATCTTAACCCCAACTATATCTACTCTGGGTATGATACTGATGTTATTATAGAAAACACAACAAATGTTACAGTAACCTTTTTAGGTGAAAATACAACATACAAAAATACACTAGGTTATTATACGTATGATATAAACAGCCCGCTAACAAAAGCTCCTGCTCCAGAAGATATAACTGTTGTTTTCCCAAATGCTTCTCAAATAGGAAGTGATGGCGGATTAACTCCTGGAAACACGGTAAACATTGGTAGCTTCTCTACCGATACTGGTATCGGATGGGTATTGCTTGCAGATGGTTGGGATAACGGATCTATAGATTCTGGTTTATGGCAAATATATTCTGACCCTGATTATAACCCTGAATGTGATGAAGCTTTACGACCACACAATATCTTATTGGCTGATACTGCAAATGAAACGATTGTACTTGGTTTTGAAGACTTAAGAAGAGATTATCCTGGTGCAGACCATGATTTTAATGATGTTATGTTTCATATCAAAGCAGATACCTATTCATCTCTAAAAACAACAAATATTCCTGAATTGACTGAAGAGGGTGTTGTAACCTCAGGAAATGACGGAGGACTAGAAAGTAATGGTGATTTAGCCAACTTGATCGCCAAAAGAAACTTTTTGAGATCAAAAACTAATAAAATATATAATCAAAAGAATTTACAACAACGTTTTGCTCCAGGACAAAAATCATATAAGTCTGCTAATGGTCAGGATTTAAGTATCTATTTTCCTACAACAGGTGCTACAGGTACAGAAACATCATTTGTCTCTAGCCCAGATGACCTTCTTGGGATTACCAATGCAACCGCTGTATTCTCTATAGATTACTACAAACAAAATCAAAGAGTTGGTGCGGCACTGGCTATGGCTACCAAAGGTGGTGTATACGATCACTCAAAAACAATATGTGATAGACTTAATGGCTCTGTACTAGAGGATATAAGAACCTTAACTGTACGTAACCATACATTGGTAAATACCAAAATAAGAAGAGCTACGGGTGAGATTGAACAAGCCTTACATTTTTCTGTAAGAATGGATGAATACCAAAATGAATTATACAGTTTATGGAATATTGATCAGTATCCTGAAGGTGATTATCTTAATTTCCAGATATGGGGTGGATCAATACCACAAGTAGTTAATATGGCAAATACTATCATAGATCAACTTGTAGGTGAAAAATCATTAGGAAAAACTTTTATCCCTAATAATATCCCTTCTGTATTTGTACAAAAAGGATTCTATAAAGACGGAAAACTTGAACTGGATATCATAAACAAAAGCAAAGCAAATCAGTTTTATTTCAGAGGAAATAAAAGAGCCACTGAATTATCAGAAGAAAAATTAATGATCAAAACTGTTTCTTTATCTGGTGAATACCACGAGAAAATAACCGTAGAAACAGGATACTTATTTGATATTGGTTTTGCTATTACAGGAGATAATCCTGATAAAATTGACGCCTTATATCTTGCAGATGGCCCTTGGGGAATTGATTTCTCTGAAGAAAATGCAACCATCTCTAATTTTGAAATCATTAAAAACGAAAACAAAGAGGCGCCAAGTGATCACTATCTGGTAGAACGTGATGCCAAAGTAAGTGGTAATCTTAAAGAAACGGTAAATTTATTTAGAAATATCCTAGGAGGTGATCTTACTTTGAATGTATCTGAATACAAAGCGATAGAGTTTGAATTACTTACTGATAAAGATGTAGAAATTATTCTAGTAACCAAAGATTTGGTAGACTGGAACAAGAGACTTAGATATACTATAAAAGCTAGTGATAGCATACAAAAACATTCTATTGCTTTCTCAGACTTTTCTAGTGCTGCAAAACAAGCAATTACTGTAGAAGAATTAAGAAGTGTAGTATTCTCTGTACATGGTGACTATAGTAGTTTTACTCCTTTTAATCTTCAGGTTTCAAAACTTGCTTTTACACCAGAGGTAGCAGTAGATGAAAATGCAATCATAGATAATGATGATATTGCAAATATCACTACAAACACAACGATAACTAATTCACCTAATCCGTTCTCAACGCAAACAACAATCAAAATGCCTACAAAAAATCAAAAAATTACAATCTCTGTAATTGATATGCTAGGAAGAGTTGTACAACAAGAAGAATTAGGAAATACAGGAACCTCATCAGACACCTTTATTTTTAATGCAAAGAACCTACAACAAGGAGTTTATAAATATATTATTAGAGGTGATGACTTTAAGAAAAAATACAAAGGAAGTTTTTTAATACAGTAAATAGATATGGTTAGTAAAAACTGCTATGTCATGTGATGTGATGTAGCAGTTTTATAAAAAAAGAGCGTATCTTTAAGTAAGATACGTGAGACAGATAACTAAAAAAAAGAACTCACATGAACATGGTTATTAATACTGCACTAAAAAAATTAAGCGCTGAGCAAAAATTTATGATCAGTGTTATTATTGTTAATGGTGGGAACTATCTTTATAATTTAATATTAGGTAGAGTCTTGGGTCCTGAGCAATTTGCAGATGCTGCATTATTGATCACTTTTTTGTTAGTGTTATCTTTTGTTGCCATGACATTTCAATTATCTACAGCCAAATTTTCTGTACTTTTTGAAGACACTATATTCAAAAGCTTTATCAATATCATTTATAAATACTCTACTGGTATTGGTATTGTATTAGGTATTGTATTAATTATTTTTTCAAAACAACTTCAAATACTTTTTAATACACAATCTTCTAGTATGTTCGTTATTTTTGGAATAGGAGTTCCTATTTATTTTATAATGAGTGTAAATAGAGGAATATTTCAAGGTAGTAAAAAATTTGATAGTCTTGCCATCACATATCAAGGAGAAATGTTAAGCAGGCTTGTCATTACTCTAATTCTTATATATACAATTAGTAGTTTACAATCATCTACTTTGATTGCTTTAGGTATCGCTATTTCATTTTTATTTGGAATACTACCTTTTCGCTCCAAAGATTTAGAAATTACCAAAACACATACATTACCTTCATCAGAATCAAGATATATCATTAAATTCTTTCTACTGACAGCTTTTTATGAGTTTACCCAGATTATCATTAACAATAGCGACATCCTCATGGTGAAGCATTATTTTGAGACTTATGAAGCAGGTCTATATGCCTCTCTGGCCTTAATTGGTAGAGTTGTATATTTTGTAGCCTGGATGTTTGTAATGCTATTATTACCCAAAGTAGTAGAAAAACAAAAAGAAGGAGCATCGCATGCACCTATCCTTTTTAAGTATGTATTATACATCTCATTATTATCTACTACAATTGTACTTGGATGTTATATGTTTCCTGAACTGGTTATCAATCTTATGTTTGGTAAAGAATATATTAGCATTGCACCATTACTTTGGAAATATGCAATTGCCACATCTCTCTTTGCTATCTCTAATATTTTTGCGTATTACTTTTTATCTCTGGATCAATATATTCCAGTTATACTATCTGCCCTACTTGGGATCTCACAGGTAGTTTTGATTGCACTTTTTCACAATACATTATCAGAGGTTGTCATCATGCAAATCATAGCAATGGCAATTCTTCTCACATTTCAGATCTTCTTTTTTATAGGCTATCAAAAATTAGCTAAAAAGAATTCAACGAACTAATAAATCAATTCATCTAAAGATCCTTGTACCTAAACGATTACAAGACAATGATGTCAAAAAATTGATTCATATTTATATTTTACTCACTAAGTGAGATTTTAATGCTCTGAAGCTTGCTTCGAAATTAAAGATTCGTTTAAAACGAATACTTCGTTGGCTTGCCCCAAGGTAAATTACTAATCCATAAAACCACGCACTATGGCCCTAAAAATCACTAAAAACCAAGGAATTTTTGAAATCAGAGGAAGTATTATTGCAGAAAATGCACAATCACTTCATCATCATTTTGAAAAACTGTTATTCACTTCTGACAAGGTGATTCTATGTATGGATAAGGTAAAAAAAATTGATGAATCTGGTGTTTCTGTATTAACCAAACTATTCAGAAATGCTGTAGAGAACAATAAAATATTTTATATCATCGGAAAACAAAACAGAAAAGTAAAAAATGCTTTTGGCAATGTAAGCTATATTCTTAGAAATGACTATGTATAAACCAATAACCCCCAAATATAAAACAGATGAAATTACAAATTATAAATACCTCAGGAACCTATGAAGTAATAGGCAATTTTACACTAGATAATACAGAACTGGTAAAAGAGCATTTTAACTACTTATTAGATCATTATGAAGAAGTAGTAATGTCATTAAAAAAAGTCAAGGAAATCGATAAAAAGGCTATAAAAGTTCTAAAAGATATTTCTGAAAAAGCCAATAGAAGAAGTAAAATACTCTTTGTTTTGGGTAAAGAAAATAGCGTTATAGCAAAAGCTTTTATAAAGAATAAAGCAAATTATATTTTTAGAGAAGATTACTAATTGCTTTTCTCCATGCTATTTTTTAGGTCTCTTTTTTCAATGTTTCCTTCTATATACTAGTATTATTCTTATATAAGTTGTTTTTTTTACTAGGTTATTATAAATTGTAGTTTATAAAAAATAAAGACGTACCCCATTCGTCCTAAAATCTTGAAACCTGTTAACCAACATAATTTCTACTTGATTTTAATTCGTCTCTGTCTGTTTCTAAAAAAAAGAACACAAAATTTAATAGATGAAACTAGCTATTGTAACTGCATACCCACCTAGTAAGGTAACTTTGAACGAATACGCATACCATCTGGTAAAACATTTCAGACAACATACTGAGGTCACCGAGCTTATTTTATTAACGGATATCTCTCCACAGGATGCTGATACAAATTTTGAAGAAAACGGATGCCCTATTACTGTGAAACAATGTTGGAAATTTAATAGCTATACTAATTTGTTTTCTGTAATGAAGGCTATCAAGCAAACAAAACCAGATGCTATATTATTCAATCTTCAGTTTATGAAATTTGGAGATAAAAAAATAGCCGCTGCTTTGGGATTGCTATTACCAAAACGTTGTGTTGCACGCAAAATCCCTACCATAGTTTTGTTACATAATATTATGGAGCAGGTAGATCTAGAAAGTTCTGGATTTACCAAAAATAAAATATTACAAAAGATTTATAATGGTATAGGAACTATGCTTACCCGTTTTATCTTGTCTGCAGATACGGTTGCAGTTACCATTGATAAATATGTACATATTCTAAATGCAAAATATAAGTCTAAAAATGTAGTACAGATTCCGCATGGTACTTTTGAGATACCAGACGAACCCTCTTATATATTACCAAAAGGGCCGTTACAAATTATGACCTTTGGAAAATTTGGTACGTATAAAAAGGTAGAGATTATGATTGAGGCAGTAGAAAAAATACGTAAACGTACCGATGCAAATCTCGAAATCGTCATTGCTGGAACCGATAACCCAAATGTCATAGGATATTTGCAATCGGTACAAGAAAAATACACCCACGTACCACAACTTACATTTACAGGATATGTAGAAGAAAGTGATGTACCAAGAATTTTTGGAGAAAGCGCAATGGTTGTTTTTCCTTACACCTCTACTACAGGAAGTTCTGGAGTACTGCATCAGGCTGGTAGTTATGGCAAAGCTGTAGTTATGCCAGATTTGGGTGATCTAAGTTTATTGGTAAAAGATGAAGGATATAAAGGAGAATTCTTTGACTCTACTAGTGTAGATAGTCTTGCAGATGCAATAGAAAAAATTGTATTAAATGCTGAATACCGTACCGAATTAGGCAAAACCAACTACCAAGCTGCAACAGCACTACCTATGAGCAAGATAACCAAAATGTATCTCGATCAATTTGAAGCTATTCGCCAAAAACGCAAGTAAATCCGAGGCTTATGATAATAGCTTTATTTGCCTTAATCTATTAGAGGCAAGAGGGTATCGTATATTGTTTTTTTAAAATATGTAGCATCTAATTAGTTATTAGATTATTGTTCATATTTTAGTTTTGCATATATATGCTCATCTAGTATCTTTCCGTTTTTTATGATCGCATTTTTACATATTCCTTCTTTTGTATATCCATTTTTTTCAAGGATGCTCATAGAAGCTCTATTGTAGGCAAAAACTCCAGCTTCAATTCTTTCCAGGGCAAGGTCTTTGAATCCATATTCTGTAATTAATTCAACCGCCTTAGTTCCTATTCCTTTTCCCCAGTATTGTTCTCCTATCCAATACCCCATTTCGGCATTTTTTCTATAAATATCGGTTTGTAGGATCAAACTAATGACACCACAAATAGCTCCGTTATATGTTATCCCCAGGTTTTGAAGAGGATCCTTAGTTTTTGCAAACTCAATAAATTCTTCAGCATCTTTAAGAGCATATGGATACGGGATATAATCTTTTAGGTTATCCCATACCTTTTTATTGTTTAAAAGATTTGCAATTAACTGAGCATCTTTGGCAATCAAGGGTCGTAATTTAATAGCTGGTTTCATTATAAGTGTATTACAGAATATACAAATCTAGCGGATTTTCTATCTCTGAAAAAGTAGACTAACTGTTATCATTTGATCAAAAAAGTTTATATCACTTCAATGAATAACCTCACAGTTTTTCATTTTCTTTTTTAACTTCTTGATTTCTTTATCAGGAATCTGATTCCCTCTTAAATTTAGCTTTTTTAAAGATTTTAAGTGGTAGATTTTTTTTGGGATTTCACTCAAATAATTATTGGATACATCGATATATTCAATTTGTTGGAGTTGATTTATACTCTCAGGAATTTTTGATATAAAGTTATTAGAAACATTAAGATATTTTAAAGATGTGAAATCCCCTATATTTTGAGGTAATTCAAATAATTTATTTTCGGGTAATTCAATTACTTCTAAAGTGCTAATAGAGGCTAAAGATTCTGGGATTTTATCAATTTCATGTTTTGGAAAACTAATTTTTTTTAAACTCTTAAAATCAATAATACATTCGGGCAAAAAATACATAGCCCCTGTTAAATATCTCCCTCCATATATTCTAGGTAACTTTAGTATTTCTAGTTTAGTACGAGAACAATCAAAATCTCGATGTGATCGTTCCGATATTTTTGTTATTTTAATTTGACCAATAGAGTTAATCTCTTGTTCTTGTTCTTTTGTAAGTTGAATTCCTTTTAATTCAGGGTTTCTAGAAAGCAGATAATCTAATCTCTTTTTTGCTAGTTTTCTTTTCTTCTTTATATATTTAATTGATTCTTCTCCTGAGTTTCTTTCAAATGATAATGAAATTATATCCAACTCCATATCCATCTCCTCCCAGGACAAAGGATAATCAGATACTTTTCTTTCTTCAAGTTTTTCATCATAATGATCCAGAAAGATTGAATATTTTCTAGGTTTAAATTGATGCGTTCCTATCAGATCTACTATTTTAACTCTCTCTATACTTCCATATTTATCAAGGTCATCATCTGGTAAAGTCCCAACTAATCGATAAGTAATTTGAGTAACGATAACATCAGAAATAGGTTGTAAGGTATAATACAGTATTTTGTCATAATCACCTTTAGATTTCACAGGTTTAATCGCAACTATTTTGTCAAAAAAACTTTGCAACGTATTATTATAATGCGTGAAATATAATGCTTCTCTATACTCTTCTTCAATTGTCTGTCCAAACGATAAACTAGTATAAATAAGTACTATTAATTTGAATGTTGTTTTCATAACCAATCGATATTACCCCCCTTTTTTTGAATGCTATATTATAATAGCTAAGTAATTATATTTTTTTATGTACTAAAAATCAATCATTTTCTCTGTTTAAAAAAAATAACTTTCATTACCCCAACCATAACAAAAGCAGTAACTATATTTATTACAAAATTAATAACACTAAATATCCACCACGGAATATCTAAACCATGAGAATAGAGGGTTCCTTGAGAAATCCCAGCAACTAAACTTAGTAAGGCAACAGAAATACAGGTAAACCGAATATATTTTTTTGAATTAATAAAAGCGTATCGATTATAGATCCCTAAAATTATTGTGTAAAAAAAAGTGCCCAGTACAAAAAAAATAAATATCATTAATAACTTTTAAAACCTTCAATCTGTTAGTGTATATCTTATCTTGCTATATAACCTACATTTCTATTTTTAGTTTTTTTGCTCCTAAATCAACCTCATTAGATTTTATAAAAATATATAAACTCTCTATATTCCCATTGGTCTCATATTTTAACAATTGGGATTTCTGATAAACATCTTCTTGTGATAAAGTGTCTATAAATGATTGAATAGATGCTTCTGTCAAATTATCTTTTTTTGCAAAATCATACACTTTTTCAGGAATCATTGATTTAGAATGACTTGAGAATTTTTCGTTTTTCTTATTTGTAGAAATTATATCAACATCATCTATTTTTGTTGGTAGTACAAAATAAGCTATATTTTTATTTATTTTTAAAAGTTTAATCCCTTTATTATTCCCTAGGTCAAACGTTATATCTTTATCTTCTTTTTGAAATTCTTTATATGCAACAGATGCATATCCTTTGAGGGTAATAGTAATATTCCCATTCAAATTAGAATATTCTTCTTTAATCGGGAAAGTAGTATGTATTTGACCACTGCTAAATTCTAAATCCTTTGATTCGTTATTTTTTATATTTTTATTCTTATCATCTATGTATACCGATACACTCTTGTCATCCTGAATTTGGATTTCGGATATTTGTATAAATACATTAGATAGTCTATTATTACTTTTATGAATTTCTTCAATAGATTCATAATTTTTAAGCTTAGAGAAAAAATCTAGTTTCCATTCGCCAGTATAGTCTTTTTTGATTTTAAACCTTTTATTGGTCGCTAGTTTATCTATGATCGTATTTACTTCTGCTTCTTGTAATTTTTTAACCTCCCAAGGTTTATTAAAAACTCCTGAAGTTTCTTCATTTATTTGCTTACTGGATATAGATTCTTCTTGGAAACCTTTGATTATATAAGGTAAGAATTTCTTAAACCCCTCAAATTCTTCCTTTCTTTTGTCTTGTCCAATTACTGAAATAGATACATTCATCAACAGTAACAGTAGTAATATTCTGTGTATTTTCATAATACTGGTAAAAAAAAGTATAACATACGCTTTTTAAATTTGATAAACTGTCCCCTTGTTAACATATTTGTTTTGTATTCATTATTACAAACCAACTATTACATGAAACTTCTAATGTTTTATTATTTCAATTCATAATCACAATCACTTTCCATGGATGCTAATTTGTGTGAATCTCCTTTTTTCAAGTATAATAATGCTGACTTTTTATATCGCTTTTCTCAATTAATTTCATATCTCAAATGTAGTATTATGAAATTTAAAAGAACACTCCGAACTTATAAGTACTAAAAGTGGAGCAGTGAGATGGAAGTCATATTATTGGATATATGTATCCGCTGCTTTAAAAGATAAATATGTTGCTATTGAAGATATTGATAATGGTATTTGGAAAATATTTTATAGAAATGTATTTTTAAATTTCTTTGATAAAAGGTATCTAAGAAATAAACAACAATCAACAAGGTTAGAAATTAATTTAATGTAAACCCTAACCTTTAACTTATAGTAACCTGCCCCTTAACAAACATCGAATGAAAACAAAATGGATAACTAAGCCAGTGAATATAGACAAAAACAATGAAGAAAACAATAGATAAATTCAGCAATTTTATTGAACTCTATCTTCAATATGGTTATCTATTTGCATCTATAGGTTTTAGTCTTTTTCTATTAGGTTATATCAAAAATTGGAATTGGGTTATGGAACCAGGAGGAGGTTGGATGAATATTGTATATTGGGAAAGAAAATTAGAAAACAAAACAGTTAGACTAATTATGGGAGTAATAAGTCTAATCTCTACATTTTCTCTATTTTTATATTTCGAATTTGTATCTGAATAAGAAAAACGGTTCAACAAAATATCCTATGTAAAGCCCTTTTCTAAGCTATAATATAAATTTGCGATATTTTTGTTTATTTTATTTATTTCATTATGATATTTTTATGGTGAAAAAGTTATGAAATTCGCGCAAAAAAAATCGATAGTTAAGTATCTTTTTGCTCTGTTACCACCTCAAATTAATAACTTAAAATAACAAAATTTTGATGAGTAGAACACAATTAAACAAAACAATATTATCAATATTACTTCTAATTTTTCTTGTTGGTTGTTTTGATTTTAAAATTAATTATGAAACTTTCTATATTACTCTTGAAGAAGAGGATAATTTAGAAATACTTGATCCTATAAAAATTGCCAAGCTAATTGATGAACCGTCAGTTGGACGAAATGTAAAAATTGAAGGGAAAAATTATTTTCTTCCTGTAAATTTTGATTATCATGTCTCAAATGTAGGTAAATATAGAATGCCAATAGGTGATTTAATAATTACAAATGAAGTAAATAAATATCAACCTATTCGATTTAATTATGAAAAAGATCACTCATTTAGATCTGGTGGAGGAAGAAATACATTTTTATTTTTTCTACCAAGTGAAGATGAAAATGCAATTACCAAAAAAAAGATACTTAAACAATACAGCCATATTGATTACATAGACAACAATAGTTTAATTTCTAAAAGCACTGTTATATCTTATCAATATCTTGAACACAAAAAAGGGTTTGAAATTTTCCATAGCGTAAAAATTCCTTATTTAAAAGACGTTACACTTAATGAATCGTTATATGAATCTGTAGATGTATTACGAATGGCAAAACATCTCAAAGATACTACAAGTGTAGAATTCAATTGGGAAAAAATAGACTATGTTACACCTCCCTATTTTCATCGCTATTTTACAGAAAAAGTATTAGATACAATTGTGATGAACACAAAGAAACAACCAAATAATTTTAAATATAATTACAAACCCGACAAATTACAACTTGAACTTTCTTTTGTTAAAGATTCAGCGTTAGCAATTTTATTTAAAGACCTTGAAAGAACACCCTTAAACAAAGATTTTGATATAGAAAAAAACTATTCTAAAGAATCTTTAAGAATTCTAGCAGATTATCTTAGTTATTTTGATTATGAAATTTTAATATCTAAGAAAAACGCAAATACATTTTATTTTAAAGATGGCTTTTCATATTTAGTGTTGCATTTTAATCCAAAAAAGGAATTATTATTTATCATTAAAGAAGATAGTACATTCAACGAGTATAATTATGAAATTTATTTTCACTTTTTTAATAAAAATTTAATTCCAAAATTGGATATATAAAAACTACTACCAATAACTAAGAAGTATATGACATGCGTAGGCCAACGCTATATGTTTTGTTGACTAGATCCCTTATTCTATGGTTACTAATAGCTATTTTATTCCATATCTACTAATACTATGAATTTAAGAACTCGATCTAAAGCAGTTTCTAGAATGATGCATTTTTTTTGATCCATCGTTTCTATCTTTTTATTTATACCAGTTATACTTTGAATTTACTTAAAAAGAAAATCAACTATTTTTTTTTATGCAAAGAAGAAAAATATAACATGACTATAGCTACAGTTAAATTTTATTCTGAAGCATCGGCGGAAAAAGAGAATTTTATTGTGGTAAACTCAAAATGTAATTAGTCCTACTTTGTCATCTTAGAAAAAAGGAGCAAAACGTTTTGTGAATGATAGTAAACACACTATTTTGCTCCTTCAAAATAAATGTTTCACAAATTAAACAAAAGCGTGCCATAATAGATAGTATCCGCCAAAAAAAATGATTCCAAAACCCCTGAATTTTTGGAATCTGTCCGTTCTAGTTTTACTTCCTTCTTTTCAGATTTTAGTACGCACTTTAAGATTGTCAAGTTTTCTTATAGGCAACACGCCTTTGATTACTTTCAATCGCTTTTCAAACTAGAAAAGAAGACTGTAAACTGCCAGAATATAGCAGATCACTTGTCTTGTTTGGATCAACAAAGCATTAATCATTTTATCAATAGCGATTGTTGGTCGTTTAGAAATTTAATGGACCAAGTAGCCTTAGAATCTTCAAAGATGTTTGTTAATAATAAACAACCTATTGGTTTACTGATAGATGAGGTAGGTTTTCGTAAAAAAGGAAAAATGTCAGCTTGTGTTTCCAGACAATATTTAGGCTGTATTGGTAAGACTGATAATGGGCAAGTG
>NZ_PGUB01000094.1:0-18116 GCF_002924285.1 Aquimarina sp. I32.4
TCTAGGTAATTCCCTGTTTCCTTTGCCAGATTCAAGAAAGAAAATATCATCACTCTCTACAATACCTTCAAAACCATTAGGAACAGCCCCTTCAAAGGCACTTAATATCTTATGCCGCCAGTCAAATGAAGTTTGGAGACAGATACCTGTCTGTTCAGCACATTTCTTTATCGAATTGCCTAATAGCATATGGTACAAATAAACACTAAGCAAGTTCCCCTTTTTTAAACCAAAAGTAACTTTACCTGTAGTTTCCCTAAAATACTTCTTGCACGATTTACAAAAATAACGTTGCACACCATTAGCCTTGCCATTTGCACGGATATCGATGTCTTGACAATTAGGGCAATGTAGTGACTGGATTTGTTGCACCTCGGAATGAACAGTATACAAGTCAGGCTCTGAAGGATCGACCATAGATAATAGCTCCCTAATTACGGTCTCACGACCCGATTCATCTAGGCTTTTGAAAAATTCTGTGAAAGATTCTGGTACCATTTGCACTTGTTTTAAAACAAAGATAACTAGTTAAGTCGTATTATAGAATATAGCTTCCTAAAATAGATTTACTCGATAAAACGGGGTGCAATTAATACTACCTAAGGAACCTATAATTTTAAACCCTTAAAAAAGCACATCTAAAAAACTTTTGTCACTTTTTTAATGCGGTGGAACGCTTTAGGTTCAAAATAAAATTATGAATTGCCAATATAGAAAATGTGCATACATCTTATAAAAAATCATGTTTTTTTTAAAACGAAAGACTACTATTCTCTTATTGGTAAAACATAATTGTTCGCTATAAAAAAGCGATTCTTTTACCAGATGAACCTATGATATATTTCGGTACGATAATTTTTGCAACTACCATTTAAAAAATGGTAGTTTTTAAACGCTGAATTACCAGTTAAAAAATGGCAGTTTTCAAACGCTGAATCAGCAATTAATAAAATGCTGAATTGGTATTTTACAAAATGGCGTTTAATACGATGAGCAGTATGTCAAACGGCAGTTTAGAATTTCTTAACTGCTAATTAATAAACTGCTGAATCAGCAGTTAAAAAATGGTAGTTTTTAAACGCTGAATCACTAGTTAAAAAATGGCAGTTTTTAAACGGCAGTTTCAAAAAAAGAAAGGTACGAAGTAGAAAAACAAAACAGGAAACCTATGAGAAATAATAGTAGTAGTAAAATAGAAGAAATACACTGTTATTATATCTATCTTAATCACTTCTATAAGAAATAATTCCACTATTTATTTAGCTACAAAGCGCAACTATCCACTAAAAAAGTAGACATATATTCAATTTATTTTTTTCGAACCTTTTTTTGCTACGCTTAATTTATCCCCCCTATAAATTCGAAAAGCTTGCTATATCTATCCTTGAAGGATAGTAAGCCCTTTTTTCTTTGAACTAACCTACGTACCGACAGCCTCTACATAAGCAATAAAAGCTATTGTTTTTAATCTCTATTTTTCTGATATTGCGATAGATGTTTCTCTCTAATCGAATAAAATTTTATTCAAAATCAAACTTTAAAAACTAAAACAAATATTTAGAGACAGAAACTGAAAAATTAAAATAAACCATTAGAAATAAGTGTTTATGAAAAAACAAAAACCTTATTCTAGGGGATACCAAAAAACAAATGAACTAACAGAGATTTCTAATCAAGTAAAACGGCTTGTAAAAAATCCTATGATAAAAGGTCTTCTAGCAATAGGAGCTGTTTATGGGTTACTTTTTATCTCCAAGTATATTATAAAAGAATATGCAGAGGTAATTGTGGCATCTAAAAAGCTGAGAGATGCTCATAGACTATAATTTAGTAAAAAAACACTCTCTAAACGGTTATAGATAAGTATTTGAGAGACTTTGTGAGTTCACTGTATTAATATGATAGAAAAAAGAATTGCATCGGTTAAGGAGTCTATACTCAACAATACTTCTTTAACCAAATCAGACAGAGAATGGCTGAATAAACAAAAAAGGTTCTACGCAAAAAAACCAGAAAGTTTTAGTGTAATAAAACTAGAATTATTAGACTCTCTCAATCCTTATCTGGGATATAATTGGAAAGAAGGCTTGAATCTTAAAGAACAGGCTCAGAAAAAGAATGTAGAAGATATTTATCAAGCCATGAAGGAGGGAAAGCCACTTTCTGGAAGATTAATAGATTGGTTGAATGCTAAGAAAAATATTTATCATAAAACCCCTGACAAACTTGATGATAAACTTATTAAATTATTGGATAGCCTAAACCCTGTATTGGGTCGGGATTGGAGAGAGCCTTTTCGATTCCGTGAGCAACACTCAAATACAATGCTGCTTAAGCTTTCTTCTTCCTTAAAAAGTAAAAGAAAACCAGAAAAAATGGTAACAAAATGGCTTGTAAGACAAGGCTATAGTTATCGAAAAAATCCAGATACACTTAGAAAGAGTATCAAGGATAAATTAGATGCTTTGATTCCTCTATTAGGTTATGATTGGAAACTCCTTAGACGTAATGAGACAATATCGCTTGAGAAAAAGGTAGCAATAATCAAAAGAAAATTGCAGAAAAAAAGAAAACTAGATAAGAAGGAAAAAAGATGGTTAGCACATTATAGAAGAAAATATCACAAAGACCCATATACATATCCACAAGAACACATTACTGTATTAAATACTCTCAATGCATTTCTTGCAATTCCTTGGCAAGAATATGCCACAACAAAACCAAAGCCGAATAAACATTTTAAAGATTGGGTAAATGAAATTAAAGAACAAAAATTACCGTATCATTTACTTTCTGTAAAACAGAAAGACTACCTTAGAAAACAGCGTCAAAGGTATTTAAGTAACAAAAAAAAATACCCTCCAACTCAATTAATAGCCCTTAATAGTTTAAATGAAATATTGGAAAGAGATTGGAAAAAAAAGGTCAAAAAAAGTAAAAAACCAATCCCGTTTCATAAACAGATAAAAACAATTAAAGTTAAATTGCAAAGCAAAACTGAGTTGTCTTATAATGAAAAAAATCTTATTTCTCGTTCCAGAAATCTATACCATAAAGATAGCGTTTCACCTGAGAGAATAGAACAACTTAACACGTTGAGCTCTTTACTGGGTTACGACTGGAAAGATCCTTCGCGCCTAAGAAAAGACACTAAAACCTTTAAAGAACGGATAGCAGTTATAAAGGAGTGCTTAGAAAGCAATAAAGAATTACCATCAAGACAAAAAAAATGGCTTGATTATCATCGTGCACGCTATCTCAAGTCTCCAGATAATTATCCTGCTGATAAAATTTTTATACTGGATACTCTCAACCCATTATTAAAAAGAGATTGGAAGGTGAAAATTATAAATGTTAAAGAAAAAATTAGTTTTAAAGAGTCTATTGTAAAAGTCAGACAACAATTAATTGCTAAAAAAGAATTAACCGAAAAACAAAAAGCATGGCTTAATCTACAGCGATCATATTATAAAAAAAACACCCACTTAATGACAGAAAGCAAAATAAAATCTCTAGATTCTTTAAATATTCTATTAAAATATGATTGGAAAATGTATAAGCATGAAAGGTAGAACAACTAGAATTAAATTTTGATAGATAGTATCTCACTAAGTGTGTAAAGTTTAAAATATCGAGGGTAGTAACCTTTGATATTTTGTTGATTAATTTTAAATTTTACATACAATAAACAAAGAAGATTTATTAAACGACGAATTTCTAAAACAATTCAAGACAGGAGAAGAGTTAACCTCTTTCTCAAAACCTATCCAAAAACGGAGCATAGAAAGTCTATACTACTTTTTTTCTTCTATAATCACTTTACGATACGCCCAACTTACCCAAGAAAATAAAATTAAAAAGAAAATACTAAGTAATGAATATATTATTCTATTCTCAGAGGAGGTTATACCGAATAAAAGTTTTATAATATAGTATATACAAATAGTAATAATACTTAAAAAGATAAAAGGAAGAAATATTTTCAGAGCTAAGAATTGAGTTTTTTTGATTATCGTTTTGCCAGATAAAAAATTTAGTATATATAGAATACTACAAATAATTATAAAAAGAACCCACAAACAAGATATAATGAATAAGCTACTGGTTATTTTTGAACTTAATGATACTTCAATTAATTTATCTTTTTCTTCATTATAAGCTAATTTAATAGAATCACCAATAGTGTATGTCCTATATGGAGATTGATCAATTTCTTGTGTCACTCCTGAAACTATTACAGTTTTCACAATGACTTTTTGTTCATAATTTTCTGTAGACTCATCCCAAACACTATAGATATCAATTATTTCTCCTTCCCGTACCTTTAACGTTAACTGATCAGATAACTTGCTTAAAAAAACAGGAAATAACAAATAACAATATCCGATAGCAATAAAATACATCACAAAAATATAAATTATATTGCCTAGTCTAGATGAGAAGAACAACCATTTTTTGGGAATTTTTGAATACAAACCTATCGCTAACAGCAATGATACAAGAGTAATTATAATAAACGATATCATAATTTTATAATGTTAGCAACAAAAATGATTTGCCCATTTTAAAGGAATATTTTTCTTCTAATGATGATTTTCATCATCCATGACTGGAACAGTTTCTTCCCCATCTTCTAATTGACCTAATTTTTTTCTTTGGTTTTTTAATATTTTAAGGTCTTCTTTATTGAAATAATAATACAGCTCCATTAATAGAAAAATCTTAAAATTTTCATCTTTAAAATATGTATCAGAATATACCTCCTTAACTATGGCTTTATAAAACTTATATTCTTCTTTTTTTGTTTTAAATTCAATTTTACTATTCATTCTTAAAGAATCAATTTTTTTGAAGAATATTACATCAGCTTTGGCTAGTTGTTTAAAAATACTAAGTTCCCTAATTCTTTTGGATTTCTTTTGAAAACAATGATCATTTTCTGCAAGAAATTGCGTTGTGATTTGATTATTATGGTATATTTTATTTATTATTTCTACTTGAGAAGAATCAAACTCTCTATCATAATTATTAAATAGAGAGATTGTATACAAATCCCAATAAATTTCACTTCTCTTATTAATTATTTCATTTGCTACCAATTCTTTTTCTAAATAAGAAAACCATTCTTCACTGGTTTTCTCACTATCAAAGCATGAAAACAATAAGGATTTATCTTCTTGTTGTGCGCAACCACTTAGGCAACAACATAACCCTGAAAAAACAAGTAATTTATATATCGATTTCATTATCTAATAATTTCTAATGGCCCTCCTGTTTTTGGACGGTGAAGATTAATTATTAATGATGTTCTATAGTAATAATCCCCCTTTATATATTTGATTCGCATAGCATTTTTTCCTTTAAGGTTATTATCAATTCTCATTAATGTCACTACTCTTCCATTACCATAAAATTGCATTTTATAATTTTCTAGAGGTTCTGTTTTAACACCTTTTAATTCAAAATATTTCTTGTAATTATCTAAATCTTCTTTTACGGATAAGCTATCAGCATATACTGCTTGTGCCATTTCTTTTTGTTTGGTATAAATCATAGAAAATAAGGTTTCTTCATCTTTATCCACAATCGCTTGTCCATATTTTTCATGTATGGTAATTACTTCATCTAATAATATATCAGGATCTTCTTTGGTCAAATCTTGTGATTCTGACCACCCTGTCATGGTATAGGGTACTTTTACCTCAAATGTACCTGTGTACTCTACATAAGGTAATCCGTGCCCTGCAAAGATGGGTACATTTTCTGCCCCCTCGTCATTAGTTCCCTTTATGGTAGGGGTGGTAAAGGTAAATCCTTCATCCAAAGTATCGATCCCACCTCCTTCTTTAAAACGTACACCCGATACCACTAATTTAAAAGATGTTTTTTTTACCAAACTATCCATAAAAGTACCATCTTGTTTCTTTTGAGGATATAAACGTATGGTATAGGTTTGTAATCCTGGCTTAAGAATATCATAATTGATAGGAAAACTAGTACCGATACCTCCAGTATCGTAGTAGGTGTACACTTCCATATCATTTACCAAAAGTTCAAAACTACAATCACTACTATAAAAATCAGCATGATAGTTAATGGCTTCATTTCTATATTGTACTTCTTTATAGACTTGGCTTATTTTTTGTGTCATTTCTTTAGTTTCCTTTTGTTGTGCGCAACTGCTTATATTTATGGCTAGTAAGCAGATGATTAGGTTTTTCATAATTAATTATCGTTAAAATAAAATTTAGTTATAGGTTGTGCTTCTTGCTTATCAATCACTCGATACTTAAACTCTGATTTACCGCCTACTTTCTTCTCTTTAGAGGGTTCTTTTGAATTTCCTGAAGTGGTTTCTTCAACACGTTCTCCTTTTTCTTCACCTTTTGAAACTTTAACCTCTGCAACGGCGTACCCAATTAGTTCAAGTCCTTCAAAGGTATTCTTTATATCCATATAAAATCCTTTTTGATCAGCTGCAATTTTGGCATGAACAGAATCTGATGCGGTAGCACTAATCCCTATTGCTCCTGTAAGTATTACTTGATGCTTTAAGACACGAGCTGTTTTTACAGCTTTAATACTGGCTTCTAGCTTTATGGTTAGGTTTCCTTTTAGGGTAGCGACTTCTGCACCAGATGATTTTGCGGTATCAGGTTCAAAACTATTTTCTCCTGTAAGGGTATTGATTTCTCCTTGTATATATCCCCCAAAAGTACCTGTAGCTGTTAGATCACAAGTAATAGCACTACCATCTCCCATCATACTCATCGCAATATCAGCAGCTGCAATTAATGCTAACACTGCTGGATGTGCTCTTTGTGCTAATGCCAGAAAATCTAATTTAATTTCTAATCCTATTAGAGGACTTGCACTTATTTTACCTCTAACTACAGTACCTACCTTATGTCCCATATTTGTGGTAATATTGGCATTGGTAGTTTTGGTTCCTTTTAGATACCAATCAAAGGCAAAGGATAGACTAGGGTAGATAATTCTGAAAGTAACTAAATTACGATTGATATCGATCCCTGCTTTTTCTCCTTTCTTTTTTAAGCTTTGTTGTAGGTTATCACGATTTCTGTATCGTTTTAATAATTTTTCTTTATCCTTTGATCTTTGTTTATCAAGTGCTTTTTGTGATGGATATTTATCTCTAGGATAATTCTTGTTTTTTAGATGCTTTATTTCTTTTTCATTATCCTGTAATTTGTCTAACGCCTTTTTTACATCGGGTTGATTGTTAATTTTTATCTGATCTTCTTTTTCTTTTTTTCTTGCAGCTTTTTTTGCTTTTCTTAGAGCTTCTTGATGTTTCTCATCAGGTTCATCATGATCAGATTCAGGGTCTTTTTTGTTCCCTAATATGGTCTCTTTGATAAATCCACCAATATCATTAAAGTTATCCATAATAGGACTTATCACTTTTTTGAAAGGGGCAGAGAGATCATATTCATCTTGTTTTGCAAAAGCAGTTTTATCAGAAAACTCACCATACTCTTTATTACGATTGAAAGCCACTTTTAGCCCAAAATCCCAAGAACCATCACCACTTTTTATAAATCCTTTGGTAGCATTCTCTTTTTCTTTATTGGTTTGTCTTGTACTATTACCCCACCCCATTTGTTTTGATTTGTCTACCTGGTTAAGGTTAAGGTATACCGACCATTTTACATTAGGATATGTATTGATTATAATACCTCGATTATACCTACAACTCTGCGCAGTGATTGAATATGGGTGTGGCTTGATACCTCCTGTCCATAAATATCGTAATATAAACGGCAGAGGTGTTGATAGCCCCCATAACTTTATAGAATCGGTATTGTATGGATATAAAGCATAAAAAACAAGCTTTGTTTCTGTATGTTCTAATACTTCTACTATCTTGTCATCTACTATTTGTCCTTCATTAGTCCTTTTTAAAGTTACATTATTTGTGCTCACATTATATCCAAGCTCTGTAGACATTTTTTTTAGCTGTTCTTCAAGAAAGTTACCTATCTCATTTTTTTTATCTGATTCGATTACTCTTTTAATGAACTCATCAGCTATATTAAAAACAAGCATATTATCTTTATGCGCATTTCCTGTGGTTGTTTTTGGGACATTTTCTGAGACACAAGCTTTTGGCATTGTGCCTTCTTTATCATCAGAATTTATCAAATCTATAATTACTTTTCTTCTATGTCCATTACCTCCTGTTACAACTTCATAAGGTTCAAAAACAGGTTTATTAAGTGGTTCTTCTTCAAAAGCTACATATGTTCTCTGCTTTTTGTCTTTTTTGGTTTTTGAATCTAAATTAAATTCGCTAATCTCTATATACTTATAATGACAAGGTTCTGTTCCTTTAGCTTCCTTAAGAACGCTATCTTCAATGATTACTGTTTTGGGATCATAATCTGGTCTAGATTCCTCTAGTTCATATGGTTTTGGTAATCTTACTTGTAAAGGTTCTGAAATATAATTTGGGTCATATCGGTTTGGTTTTAAACCAAGCATCACTTCGCGTATTGCATATTTTTCTAATCTAGGATGATCTACCAATATTCTTAACTCTATAGAGTCCCCCCACATTGTTTTGTGTTTTCCCCAAGTTTTACTTAAAGAGATCAAAAAAGTAAGTGTTCCATCTACACCAATAGTTTGGTTATATTTTTGAAAAATATCATAATTATCAGGAAATACTAAACGATCATGTATTGAAGTACCTTTCCATCTAACAACTTCTTCTCCATTTTTTCTGTTATGATTAGTTATTCTTTCTCTAGAATGTATTTCTCCCTCGTCTTCATAGAGTAAACTAGTATCCCCCCAACGGTCGTCCCATATAGAAACCTTAACTAACTCTTCATTAAGTCCTGTTGTCTCTAACTTTAACAAAACCCATTGCCCCAGATACTTTTCTTCTGTTATCTCACTACCATCTGGGTTTAGCCAAGTAGCTTTTACAGTTGGCGGTGGTGGTTCAAAAGAGATAATCATACTTAAATTATCTGTAGTGTAACAACCAGTCTCAAAATTCGAAGTTTCTTTAAAAGCTTCTATCCAATATCCTTGTTTTGACTTATACCCTTCATTTACAGCAATTGAAACTGTTTTTCTACTAGCTCTATCAGTGGGTTTTTTATCAATCCCATCTACTGTTTTTTGCCATTGAAAAGATGTTCCTGATTCAATATCCCAAAGATCCCATAAAAAACCTTGAAATAAATCTTTTCCCAGAGCAGACACCATTGCTTCAGTTTGGTATAGTTCAAGTTTTATCTTTGCGCTATCTTTTAATATCAGATGTCTATTCGTTTCATTCCAACTTACTACTTTTTCGGGATTTTTTAAGTCCTCTTCTATAACTCGTATACCAAAACCTCTAATCATTGTATAAATATTAACTTAGTTGAATACATCCAAAAGGGTCTATATTTTCTATTCTATTTGGGTCAATAAGTGGATTTAGTTGACTTTGTACAATTTCATTTGCTTCTTGTACTTCTGTGTTAGATACAGATGGTTGTTGCCCATGCATTATAAATTCAACACAAGGAGTGCCCGCAATTGCGCATATTCCTTTGCTATCCTCTACGAGTACTTGTCCTTGGTTACTTAAAGTCACTTTATCATAAAAATCTTGCCAAGTAGTTATACTAGGAATACAAGGTAAATATCCACTAGAGCTTGGCTGTAGTTTGCATTGACCAAAAGTACCTTTTTCTAATGGAATACCTATATCCATAGTAGAAGCAATTAATTTCTCAGCTCCTTCTGCATCATTCACATATTCATTGGGAGCACTCAACACTTTTAATTTATCAGGAGTAAAACCGTTTTTACACTGGCATAATGCTCCATTACATACTATATGTCCTGTTACACTCATATTTTTATTTAGTTTTACAATTCATTAATTATTATGGTAGTAGAAATGTTATTTCCATCTAGATTTATCGTTACTGTAGACCTACAGAATTTAAGCATCCCTGTTTTTCTATCCAGATCATATTGTAGATTACAATTACCTTGAGGAATTGTTTTTTCTTTAGAAACCTGCATATTAAATCTTTTTTTATTTTTAAGATCCATTATGCTTCTATTATCTGCTATTTCTCCTTTATATTCTACTTTTACTGTATTATATTCTGTATAATATTTTTGCACAGTTTGTACCCCCACATATCGTATTGGATTTGTAAAAGGAATTATAGGAAAATTAAATACTACTTCAGATTTTAGATTCTTGTCATACGCTCTAGTTTCAGCAATATGTTTTAATAGAGATAAGAAAATATCTTGTCCTAAAGCTCTATTCATAGCATTTACATTTTCTATTATCTTTTCTGTGGCTGTTACATACTTAGCCACGTATTCTCCTTGAAACTTATTTAATATTTCTTTTTTTAGCTTATTCCATCGTTCCTTAATTTCTATAGGATTTTTTATTTTGTAGTCCAAAAAACCAATTACAATAGGGTACAGAACTCCTCCACAGATATTTGCTAATTCTTCTATAGTCGTATTTGGTAGTTCGTTGTTTATGTAAATGTCACTTTTATTTATTTGATAACAATATTCTCCCTCTTTAGTATGGGTAGTCTGTATTTTAGTTTCAAAATCAAGTTGTTGAGCTTTTGAATTATTTTCTTCTTGAATAATTCTAACTCCATATGTAAGATTTGCCTCTTTGGTTAAATAAGGTAGATAACAAATCCCAGGAGCATCTATTGGTGATACAATCAAAGAAGAATAGTTACCTTGAGAAATTGTTATCACTTTTTCTTTCTTTTTATTAATAGTATTAGAGTACTCGGGGAGATCTTCTTCATTTAAAAATGACAACCTTCGTTTCATTATTACAATCCTTTTTTAATAAATTTAACCCCACCGTTTTCACCCTTCATAATAATTTTCTTGGCAGTAGTTAGTTCGATATTGCCATCATGAGCATTCCACACAATACTTTCTGCTTTTTCTATATATTTTTTACAAGTTTTAATAATCATTCCTGCCATAATTAAAATAATTTTATTTTATCATTACTATTATTTACAACTTGATTAGAACTGTTTAATTCTATATTTTCTACAGTACTATTTGCATTAATTTTATCAGCGTTGGTTTCAATATTTTTTGCTTTTGTTTCCATATTTTCATCAGCAGTATGATATAAATTAGATGCAGTTAAATTATGATCTTTAGTTATATTTTCGTTCTTAAAACCACTAACATTTACATTCATATCTTCTGCTACTTCAATAGACAGGTTTTTAGATCTAAGAATCATTTCTTCTGGTGCAGATATAGTAATACGTCCGTTTGAAGTATCTAAACATATTAAATTATTCCTTTTATCAGAAATAGTAATCATTTCTGCCCCATTACTATCATCTAGGGTAATGGTGTGCTGACTCTTTGTTCTAATTGCTTTTATATCATTATTCTGTGATTGCCAAGGTGATGGATTTTGACTACCATTATACAAAGCACCTAGTACAAAGGGGCGTTCTGCATTACCACCCTCAAACCCTACCATTACCTCTTCATTGATCTCTGGAATAAAATGAAATCCTTTGTCTGCGCCTGCATGTGGGGTTATCATACGTAACCAAGGTGTACGCTCTCCCAATCGCTTCTGCCAAGAAAATTGTACTTTGATTCTACCTAATCCATCTGGGTCGGAATTCTCTACTACGGTAGCGGTTTGTGTTTCACTTTTTGGAAATCTGTAGATATCCATCTTGGGGTAAGCATCAAAATTGGCATCTACTGCCTCAAACTCATTTTTGTATACACCGCCTTCTACATTGGTATGTACTATTTTGGTAACTCTATAACTACCATGACCATTGATCCTTATGATTTGCCCTAAACAAACTCCTGGATTATCACTACCGCCTTTTGCTATAATTTGCTGTATGGCTCTACTTTTTGTATAAGCTTCTATTTGAGCATCTAATCGAGGCTTCATAGTGGCATCGGTATACAAAGGATTGTATATGCGTGTTTGCTTATTGTATAGCTCTCTAGATTTGCTATCTGCAAAGCCATGATAGCCTGTTGATGGTATGCTCACTTCGCTGCTATTTTTCTGATGTTGTTCATTTGCGATGTAATCATTGGTAAAATAAGAAGCATTATTTGGCATAGGCTCCATATTGATACTGAACTTTTTGAGATCAATACCATAAGACAATTCTATTTCTTCTGTAGAGGGTCTACCAAAGATCAATTGCTTACCATCATAGTAAAACCACTCATTATAATAGGCAGATAATCTACTTGCATAGGCAAAATCACTCTCATTATGTTGTACACTATAATGAATAGTACTGGTGTTGGTAGGCGCAAAGTTTGTTTCTAATTTACCCAGATCATACCCTTGAAAAGTGTCTTGCAAGATATCTGATAAGCCTACCTCGCTATATGAAGCATAATGAGGGAAGTTATCTGCCAGTATACTGGCACTTTTTGCTTTTATACAGATCAAATCTCCTTGTGATTCTTCAAACCCTTTTACGGTTTCAACCCCTGTAACTACCCCTTTAAATTCTAATTCTCTATAACTATCTACAGTAGAATTGGCACTTACTTGTATGGTAATAATACTACCTATATATTCTTTACTCTCGCCAATTAGCTCATCAGAGAGTTGTTCTATTGCATCGGTACGGCATACCAATTCTAGTGAATGATGGGCATCGATCTCTTGGTGTAACTGAAGCCTTTTATAGGAACTCAGTTGTTTGTTGGCGATATAGATGGTGGTGGTAGTTTGTATGGCCATAATTCATTTTTTACTGTTAACTGATTTGATTGTATTTTGTTTGTGTGTTATTTTGATAGTCAATTATTTGATCTCTAAATATAAATGATGCAATTGATTCTACAAAACCCAAAAAGCAGGGGAAAAACCCCCTGTATGGTTGATGACACGATTTTTATAACGTCTTTTTTGGTTTTTAAAATCATAGCTTATTTTGTATTTAAATTACTGTAAATCAATCAACTGTGTTTTAGTTTTGTTTTTTATCGTACTACTATTTCCTCTTTTTGGAATAGCCAAATTTTTTAACATTTGATTTTTCCTCGGCAGATTTACAAAAAATGCTTAAATAAATTGTACTGGTCTCTCAAATGATAGGCCAATACTACGACATAGTAGTCACGCTTTTTGAAACTGAGCTATTTTTTTTCATTCCCGACTTGCTCGGGAATCTATTACAGTAAAAGGGTTGTTGTTGTTTACTTTATTATTTTACATTTTGCGATTTTATATTTTATATAGAGGCACTTGTAATATAAACACCCTATATGCACTACTAAGCATACAAATTGTCTATTAGTTTAACCCACTTAAATACAAGCACCTCATATCAATTTGGGGCAAAAAAAGTAACCGTAATTGTTATCAATTTTTATAGTGTATCTAATTACCTTATTTTTCATTCTTCTTTGTTTTGTGCTTCTCTATATAGATCATAAATTTTTCCACATATCATCATCTCTTTTGGCTTATTATTGGATAGGTTTGTTTCAAATGTATTTACATTAATACCAAGCGAAACAACTATTGAGTATAGAACTATTTTAGGTAAATCATATTCGTATTCTTCCATTATTTTATTTATTTTTACAAAAGGAAATGGGAGTTACCAAATAGATATATACAAACTCAATTTTATTTTTTATAAAAAACACTCCCGTTCCTTTTTTATTACAACTAGGATTGTTGTTCTCTTCTCACCATTTTTTTGATTTCTTTTTGATCGATTGATAGTCCCCGTTTTTTCAAAGACATCAAGGTACTTAGACAGCTATAGTTACTTAGAAATGAATAAGTGATAATGAAAACCATATATAAATTGTCTTTGTACCCGACATCTTTGGAGTGAATAGAATCACTCAAAATCAACTTAAAACTTGTTTTTAGGGTAATTTCGGATTTTATTGTTTTGATTTTATTCTAGTTAGACCAAAATAGATGAACTGTTTTATGTTGTTTTGGTTTCTATTCTTTATTTTTACCAGAAACATCGAGGTACACATACACTTGGGATATAAGTGTTGGTATTGCTTTACAAAAAATTATTATTTCTAAATAGTTGCGTTTTTTTGAATTAAATAGCTTTACCTCAATTTATGTGTATGATTTGTACCCGATACTTCTGGCGGGGGTTACCCATAATCAAACTCAATTAAACCTAACTTCTAATTCTTATCATTGGCATATATTTATGGTTGATTATTTATACTAAGTTGTTAGATGAAATCTATTTCTAATCATTAAAAAGATTCTGGCTCTAAAAATGATCTGGATAGCCTGTTCACAGTGTATTCCTTTTTTATAGAGTTTTATAGCCCAATCATAGATCGTTTTCTCATAACACATATCATTATCTACGCACTTTTTAAAGTCAGTTAAATCCATATGCAAGTATTTTACAATACAGGAAATAAATTTTTTTCTTTTATAATAGTTGTCAGTCTTCATAGTTATTTGGGGTGTTAATTGTTTAAAACATTTTTTTTATATATTCCTCTAAAGCTTCAATAATTGAAGGATTTAGCTTTCGATTGTATTTCAAAAACTTTTGAATCGCCCCTCTTTGAATATTAAGTTCCCGTTCTAAAGAAAGAATGTTTAACACTTTTTTATTCTTAATTAACCAGGCTTCTATTTTTTTTCTGCCTTTTGGTTTCAAAATGATTAATTTTAGATGTGGAAATTTCCACATATTTTGTTACCTAGTATTTATGTTTCAATTTACTTCCTATCTTTGTTAGGATCAGACAAATATAATAAAATTATAGCTTACTAATAAGCAAAAGTTTAATTTTTTTAAGCTAAAACATATTAAATGAAAGAAAAAATCAAACAGATAATGGATTATTATGGTCTTAATCAGAAGGAATTTGCTTTTAAGATCAGTGTTTCTGCCCAAACGATAAGTGATGTATTGAAAGATAAAAGAAATGCAGGAGACAAAATCACTCATGGTATTCTAGAAACTTTTGATGAAATTAATCCATTATGGCTTTTGAGGGATATTGGAGATATGTTTTTAGATAGCGAAAAAATGGATCAAGTAAAAAGAAAGAAAATTAACAAAAACCTTCATTTTCAAAATTTAGAAGAACTAGCTTTGTTTTGTGCTAATCATGAAGATGAGCTCATGAAAATAAAAGTGTTCTCAAATATAATTGAAAAAAATGCTGCTGCAGAAGTTTTAAAATTAGTTAAGAGTTTTAAAGGCCTTAATTAAAAGCTGGTAAATTTTATGTTTTTTAAGACGAAAACCTGAAACTCCGTTATAGAGGTAAATTTTATTTTTATAATATTATTTAAATCGTCGACTATTTCATCCATGTCTTTCTTTTGCCTTGTTAAGCATTCTTCAATATCTCTATCAATTTCTTTTTTGATTGTTTTATTAACAAAAGATAACCCTGTAATACTTTTTTTGAGAATTTTTTTTCCTTCTGAGCGCTCTATCATTTCTGTGACAGTTTTTTAATTTCTCCTAAATAATCATTAATATACTCCTTATGATCTTGCTTGGGGAGCTTATTGATATATTTCTTTTTCACATCAAGTGTGATAAAACTTAATAGATTTTGAATTTTTAATTTTAAATCTATTTGGGATAAAGCGTAGAAATATTTTCCTATAATAAATGCAATTATTGTTCCTAAAATAGCTAATGAAAACAATAGTAAAATATATAAATTTTGAGGCAGATCAGGTTTCGGATAGAAAACCCATGTTACATAAAAAAGTCCTGTAATTAAACCCGAAATACTAAATGCCAATGTTATTCTTCTCCAAAAGAAATCTTCTTCTTTTAGAAATAGTATAAGTAAATATAGTCCAAGAAAAACTGTAGTAACAGGCATACCTAAATGACCAAAAAAGATTTTAATATTTCTAAAACCAAATACTTTATCCAGTCTTAAGGATTTTTTATACTTTTTTTTAAGTACCTCTGATTCTTTTTCTAATTTAAGAATCAGAGGTATTTGATAAGTCAATTCTGAATCTAAGTAATTTTTAGTAATCTGACCCTTGTTATATTCAGACAAACAAATTTTTAAATTAGCATCAGCAGTTTTTCTTTCATCATCTATTTTAAAATAAGAATTTTCAGCTTTTATTACTGCTTTACTTTTTTTTGGAAAATATACTCCTATAAAAGCAATAATAAACACTCCAATTATAATAATAGTTGTAAAAAGTATTTTTACTATTTTTATGGCATTTGAGACTTTAGCTTTAGTCTCTGGTTCCAACAGTTTCAGCATCATCTTTATCTATTGAAGATAACTCAAAATTTGATGATTTATCATTTTTAACAATATCGGTATCTAAGTTGTCCGTGTCTTCCTCAATGGAGCTTGTTTCACATCCAACCGAAATTATAGATAGAAAAATAACAATTAAGCAATGATAAATAGTTTTCATGACTAAGTTTTTTGAATTTATATATCTTAAAGATATAACTTAGTTCAGTTTTTCTATTTCATTCATTGATCAATTCATATCAAATTCAGGTTTAGCTTATTTAACAATTTATTTAGGATAAAATTAGTACATATCATTGAAAAACAGTTACGGTTTTACCACATTTTTACAAGAAATTGCTTATTGATAAAAACATAGCTTATAAATTTTAGTTATTTCTTTGTGAGTTACTATAAATATTAGGATTTATTTATCATTTTCAAGCCTACTTTTGTGCTAGAAAGCACATTTTTTATAAAGAGATTGTGTTTTTTAAATTATTTATAAATAATTTAAGTGTCAGCAAAAACTTTTTTCTTTCAATTAATTGATTGTATACAGAGAATGAAGAACATCTTTTAAACTGCTATATATTAGAAGTATTATATTTTTTATACTATCTCAATCTACATCTATAATTAATGTTTCCATACGCAAAAGAAGATGTAAGAAATCAATTGAAAACATCTAATGATTTATGATAAGCATGGCGAGAATTGAGTAATAGAAAGTGTAGATTTAATTTCTACAAACGTATAGCCGAATTACTACAAAAAGAAGACCTGAGCCATGATTTTATAAAAGTATTGTAATTTCCAAGCTATGAGCACTGCAATTTGTATTCGAAATAAGTTAGTACTATTATTCCTTAAGTGTTCATTTGATTGAAGTGTGGAAGAGGTAGGTTATCTTTTCGGATCTTGTAGATTACTTTTTAACTTTGCTTTTTGTCTTTGCGATATTTTTTGGTGTAAATCTATACCCAATCTAATCGTGTTCATTACAAGGTACGCGGCAGAAACTATTTTTAGTATAGTTGTAATAGTATCTTTTTCGACAAGATTTTCTGAAATTTTCTTCATTTTACGGTTTGATTACAATTATGTTATTTATTCTTTACAAGCATCTCTTACCTCTTTAAATGATCGGATCATTTTTGCAGTAGCACTAAAGAAGTATTTAGAAAGGTATAGCGTTCCAAAAACAGTTCCGCCAATAACAATAGTATTTGTTATGGTTTTTACGATTGGTTTGTTGAAGCAAGGTTCACTTTTAGTTACCATTTTTCTAATGGTATTGATGTTTTGTTTGATTCTGTCTTGATCTGGTTTCTTTTTGAGGTGTTTTTTGTTTCTTTCCATAGCTTTTGATGATGTTAAATACAAGCAGACAACCTAGACTTATACCAAGTGCCCAGATAACTTTTTTGAGTTTTTGATTTTTAGTAAAAAGATGATCTCTTTGATCTATGGTTAATTCGAGTTCTTTGGGGATATCTTTGATAAGATCAAGTTTATAACAGTCAATGGGAGTATAGTTTTTCATAGTAAGTTAGACTTATGTTTTTGTGATTAAGAGCTGATTATCTTTTATATGTACTAAAGCATATAGTTTAGCCCCCAATAAGTTCGGAGTGTTCTTTTAAATTTCAAACTAATACATTTGAGATATGAAATACAAGAAATGGACTTTAGACCAGAAGTTAGAAATACTAGCTACTTCGGAAGAGATTGGTATCGTAGAAGCTTGTCGTAAGTATGGAGTTAGCACTGGCACTTTTTATAGTTGGAGAAAGAAGTTTGACCATCAGGGAGAGGCTGGTTTAAAAGTTACTTATGAA
>NZ_PGUB01000095.1:0-17072 GCF_002924285.1 Aquimarina sp. I32.4
GAAGATGTAACGGTACAAGCACAGCGTAATATTAATACCGCCTCACAAGGTGATACCGCAATTCTAGCAGAAGGTACTGCTACAGTACAAGCCACAGGAGATACTACCATTGGCAGTAATGCAAATCTGAATGTTACCGCACGGGCAGATACCCGTATTAGTGGTCAAAACATACAGTCTGAGGCATCAGCAAACGCTGAGTTTACAGGAGGTCAAACCACTGTATCAGGAGGAACAACAGAGGTAAAAGGAGGCGCAAACAAAATAGAGTTAACCTAACTAGCAGTATCATGGCAAAAAAACCAATAGCCGTAGTAGGCAGTATGCATACATGCCCTATGTATAACGGTAGTACTCCTCATGTAGGCGGGCCAATTACCACATCGGGCGCGCCAGGTGTAACGATCAATGGGCAGGCAATCGCCCTGCAAGGGGATAAATGTGCATGTACAGGAGCAATAGATACTATTGTACAAGGTAGTAGTGGGGTGTTTGTAAACGGTATTCCCATTGCTACAGTAGGCTGTAAAACTGCACATGGCGGGGAGATCACTACAGGAATCGCGGGGGTAACAATTAGTAAAATCACTCCCGATATACCCACCAATGTAACCCTACCGCCATCACAAATACCAACATCACAAATACCAACATCACAAATTACTCTTACCAATCGATTACTAGGTAATACCACAGAAGCACAGGCAAATCAAGAAGCATTACGAGAACCCGAAGAAGGAGAACCAAGAGTATATAACCCTAGATGGATTAATGACCAAGTGATAAGAAGAAACTCACGCCAGATACGCCAGATTACCCTTGTGGCAGATGTATATAATATCCCCGATGGGCAAACAGCGACGTTCTCTTTTGATATACCAGAGGTTTTTGATAGACCAGAAGAAAGCGTAACCCTATCAGGAGAGGTACAAAACAAACAAGTAGAAATCATTTGGGAGATAGAAGATTTAGAAGATTCTAATACACTATAGTTATGGCACAGATAAATTCATTACAAGAATACCAAAGCCCTGCCATTGATGAAGTATTGGTGAGTATACGGTTCAAAGTAAATTGCGGGGGCGCACCAGAGGTAGAAAGCCCCCCATTAGATATTTTGGCATCGGGGTTACGACTCCACTTTTTTAGACGAGGGTTGTTTCTCAAAGAACCAGAAGAAGGTAAAGAGCATTTGGTGATCTATGCCCCCGATAAAGAGGCAGACCATGATTGTGATCTGACCTATAAAGAACCGTATGTATTTCACCAGATCAATCTAGATGATGCTATTGTGGGAGCAGAACTCGATCCACCAGAAGGAGCGTCTACACCAGAGCAGTATCATTACTACCGTACCGCTATAAGAGAAGGATATATCTATATTTTTGATGAAGCCAATAGAGATTTTCACAAAGAATACAAGGTAGATACTCATGGTAATCTTACAAATATCACATGGGATCATCCTACAAACAAAAAAGATGGGGAGTATCAAGATATTAGACGGTCTACCCCAAGAGATATAAAACGTCGTACCAGCTATCATCTTGTAAAACAAAAAGGAACACAACTTAGGGTTTGTTTTAGCCCTGTACAATGGTCTGTAGCCTATCATAAAAAGATACGTACCAGTGATGCACTACGAGCTACAAAAATGCAATTGGTAGATTGTAGTGGGATTCCTAAAAATGCAGACAACTGTTTAGAGGATATCTACCCTTGCAAAGATGTCTTGGCATACTTTAATCACGATCAACATAGAGAAGCGATGTGGTTGAACGGAAAGCTTATTGATATTACAAATGATGAAGCCCAACAACAAGATGAGATCTATGAGGATATGTTTGTTACTCTGGATGATCCTTTTGGTTGTGCAGATACTATTTGTAAGGGTGTCGAGAAAGAGATTAATCATTTACAGACATTAATGATTTCTTGTCAGACAGGAATGTCACTAGAAGATATTACTACACAAATTCAATGTGAAGGAACTCTTGTTATTGAGGACACACCTACCAATAGACAACTTCATCATATGCACCTATTAGCAATAGGAACGTATAAATTTATTTTTGATAACCCCGAGGTAGCTACAAAATATAGAGGATATGAGGCAGAATCAACAGCTAATAAGATTGTAAAATATACCCCAACAGGATTGATAGATAGAGCTGTAGGTAAAATACTAAACAAAGAACATGGTTATGGGCAATCAGGAGCGAGTCGTAAAAAACTAGAAAAAATACTGGCGGTAAAAGAGCGAGCGCAACAACGTTCTATTATCAATTCTTATCGGGATGATCTAGGCAATTTTATGAATTCAGATTATTATCAAGATGTATACGATGATTACCTAGAAGCACTAGAGGATTTTATAGAAGATGGTAAAGGGATTGCCATACATCATAAGTATATACTCTCTATGTACCCAAATCAGTTTGATAGAACATTGGATTTGGATAATGTATATAAGATAAAAGAAGATATCTGGATGCAGAATATCGCAAAAACGCTAGAACCTAATCCTGATGTTTTCAAAAAATCTACCGCAGTATTAGATAAAAAATTATGTTGGTTAAATATTGTGAGTCTAAGTCTGACTAAAAAGACAACCACCACAATGGGTAAAATCTTCAAAGCATATGCCCACCATGGGGATCTGTTTGATGGTAAAATGAATTTTAAACTCAATAACAAGGTATGTTATCTTTTTAGGGATCATCAAACAAGGGATGCCGTTATGAAATTTGAGAAAGCCAACCTCAAAGAATTTATGGCATACCACAAAAAAGAAATTGATTTTGGAGCGGTAGGAAATTCTCATAAGCATATCAAAGAGTACAAAATACGAATGCACAAACGCTATGGTAATCTCCCTAAAAAAACAGCACAACAGCTTATCGATGATGGTAAGGTACATATCAACCTAAAAAATGTACCCAAAAAACATACAGCCGCAGTAAAGGAATTTGTAAATAGTTCAGGTTTTGCTACCGTAGTGCTTACTTTTGAGATATTAAGCCTTGCAGAAGCGGTAAAAGAATACCAGAAAAAAGATAGTGAATTAAACAAATATCTCGCAATTGGGGCGGGTATCAAGCTAGCCGCCGCAATTGTTACTTTGAGCAAAAATACGGGGTTAGAAGAACAAGTTGGTAGAAAACTTGCTAAACGAGAGGTTAAGAAATTAGGAAATGAATTAATGGAGGAAGCTATAGCCAAATCATTAAGAGAATATAGTATTGCTTCTAATGCTTTAAAAGTTGTAGGCTCATCAATTACAGTCATAACTGCGATAAAAGATGCATATATAACGGGGTCTTATCGGGATTATGATGCTATGGCGGTTTATGCTACTGCTGGTGCAGTAGGGTCAGTTTTTGTGATCGCTGATATTTCGTTATACTTTGGTACAGGGGCATTGGCTCTAGGGTTCTGGCCAGCCGCTATTTTGGGCGGGGTATTAATTGGTTTATATGCCATTGCAAAGCTACTAGAAGACTCAGAGATGGAGGCTTATTTTAAAAATTACCCTTTGAGTGATTATGCAGTAATGCCTACAGCATTAGAAAAACCACACCAATACATGCACAGATTATACAAGGCAGTAGATCGTGCCGTAGAGCCTTCTAATTTTGAATCAATAAGTGAACCTAGATATATAAAATATCGCAATTTTGAGACTGCATATATTGGGTTTATGGATATGCTAGCCCCAAATACAATTGCTATCGGGCCTAGATATGATATGGGTACTACATTGACCTATGATAGTGACCTACATGCACATCGGTTTAGAGCCTATGTACAATTTTTTCAATATTTTGAGGATTCAGATCAGTTAGATATCAAGATATGGTTTTATCCTAATGGTATTAGCGATCATAACAATCGGTTAGAAATTACCTTAATGACTTTTGATTTTGAAACAAACCGCCAGTTTCTTACAGAAAACCAGCCCTCTCGTTGTTATGTAGATTTTACATTACCTAGCGGGTATAGACATAATCGTTTTGGCAAGATGTTATACCCAAAAGGAGAAATATTGTTTTTATGCAGACTCAAAACAAATGACAACAGATATATCCCACTAGAGCAGAATAATGAGCCTCGATATTATTATAATATGGCACGTGTATATAATCAAATAGATTTGAGGACACCAAGAACTTATTATGATTTTGATGCTATAAACCTGTTTATGTTGGGAGTTCGTAATCTGCGTACCGCCAGAATCAAAAACACAGAGCCAGAAGATGCAGAGCGTGTAATACGGCTAAAAGATGTACCTTTATTGCAGTCTTATCCTTTAACCTAGATTAACATAAATAATTAAACAGATTATGAGTGTATTTAAAGAGCACCTTATCATGACAAAGCCCAATGAGATGGCTACTATCTTAATGGATATGAAATATGTAGAAGAAGCAAATGACGAAATTTATATAGAATCAATTAATGGAATTAGAGGATATTTATGGGTAGGGATTCTACTAATAGGAGCAGGTATATTTATAGGATATCCTTTTGAAGTTAGAATGCTATCAGATGGAGCTATTATTCTTATACTTCTCCCTTTGATTCCTGGTTTATTTTTAACAGCCTATGGCCTTTTTGGGAATAAAAGACACCAGAAAATTATATTAGACCGTAAAAATGGTATGATTACTTACCCTGATACATTTTTTAGAAAACCACTTACAGGTAAATTCAAAGACCTTAAAGTAGTTTTTTCTGTTACAGGAGGAGATGGATATTCTAGTTCAGAGGATTTAAAATTTATCAATACGTTTCGTCCTCGCTTTATCGCTGGTAATAAAACTATTGCTTACGGTAAACCTGATGTTACATGGAGTTTTTATGTATGGTATATGGATAAAAACAGACCGTTACCTCTAGGCGATATTTTTGACCCATATAGGGATAAAGATTTTGAACGTCGCAAGGCAGAAGGATTCCCACCACCTTTATATCCTAGTGCTATACCCACACCAGAAGCCACACCAGAACAACAAAAAGAACGCGAACGATACTGGGAAGAAAGGTAAAAGAGTAATGAATATCGATATTTTCTCAATACTAAAAAATTAAGCCCTTATTTGAAGAATTGAAGGAACAGTCTCAGATAAGTTTTGAATCTATATTAATTATTCAGAATTTATAAACCTATTAAGGAATATTAAAGAAGTATAGTAGTGTTTCGTTTAAAACTGCTGATTTTTAATACTATATTTATGAACGTAGCACTATGATTAAATAAAAAATAAATTATGAAAACTATAAGAATAATAGAAAGAATATCTTGGGCAATAATAGCATCTTTAATTTGTGTCTATTTTATTGGTTATGCCGTGAGGTATATGTTTAATTAAAAAAATGAATTATGAAAACAAAAATCAATATTTTAAGCGATTTATCCAAGTTAATCAATAGACTAAGTGATTTAGAATTAGTATTGGTTATATTGTCAATTGCTATGGGATTTATGTACATTGCTTGGGAACTTGGTAGAGCATATGCAAGAATGTAAAAATAAATTGATGGTTCGGGCTTAATTCTAAATCAAATTGTGATGCCCTGAATAATCGTTACAAAATTAAACATAATCAAAGGTAGTACTCTTAAGTTACTACCTTTTGTTTTTGTAATTTTTCCTTTTTTTAGTTGATCTTATTGATGCTCTTGATTACAGCTTAACATTGAATACTATCTACAGAAATACCAACAAAATTCAATTTGCTCTTTACGTTTTTTAAAGAGTTTTTTTATAACAACACTTCTCTTTTTTTCAATTCTTTTTTTACGTCTCAAAAAATGAGACAGGCAATTTATAATATTACCTCATCAAAGAATATCAACACTCTTTGAATAGTATTGCAACAACATACACAGCATATTTTATGGTTTGACGAAATCATGAGTATACTATTAAAAATTATTAATTGTTAAAAAATTACATCATGAAAAATCAAGTACTGAATCAGTATAAACCACTACTCCAAAAAGAAATGATCCTTATCAACGGGGGTTGCGGGGGAGAGGATATCTCATGCCCAATATCTCAAGTTTTAGAGGCATTAAAATATATAAGAATAATGTAACTCCTATTTAAAAAATTATACCAAAATGAAAATATTAAAAATAATTCAGGTTGAACACCTAACTCAAAAAGAGGTTATTGAAATTCAAGGAGGAGTTTTACTTTCTGCAAGTGCAATCAATTCTACTCCTGGAATATCTGATGGAGATAACCCCTTCAACAAAGACTGGGGATGGATTGGTAGTGGTCCTGGTGGGCAAGGTATCAATCTATAAAAGTCTGATAAATTGATGTAAACATTCCTTTATAGATTATAGAGGAATGTTTATCATAAACTATATTTAATGAGAAAACAACATCTTTTGATGCTAAAGGTTCTAAAACATTTTGCAGGATTAAATAAGCTAGATGCTTTTGATCTTTTACAAAAAATGGAGGTAACGCTGTTTTATACAACAAACCCCATTACAGTAAAGAACATAAAACAAGTTCTTTCTACAAATAATGAAAAAATAGGCTGGATAGACCCTTTTCATTTTACATTTTTACCCAATGGTAATCTATGCGAATTTGTAGGATCAAATAAGTGGATACAAATCTATAAAGAAAAAAATAGGGTTCTACCTGATTGGGAAATATTCAATAGATACTACTATAAAACTGCATATGCTCCTATAGATTTATTAAAACTAAACAGAAAAAATCTATTAGAGAGTATTGAAGGAAAAACACAGGAAACAAATGTTAAAGAATTCCTGACACAATATCGAATTACCCAAAAAGACAATATCTATAATCGTTTATTACTATTGGATATTTAAGAGTCTCTTTTCTTCTTTTTTGTGTAGTGATTGATCGTTTTATACATCATATACATACATATCCCAGAGGTAACAGCTATCAAAACATTTTTATATAATTGATTACGGCCTATTAATGTATTACAGTGATTTTGATAATAGCTTAATTCTTTAGGAATATCCTGTGCAAGGTCTAATTCAAAACAGTTAATAAATTTTTGGTTCATGTTTTTTATATTTTTAATGAGTGGTCTATACTACATAACCACCTATTCTGTTGGAGTCTTGATGATTTTAAACTTTTCATCTTCTGTTCGGCAATATGCATATTCATAAATACAGCTCCATTTGATACCTTGATGGTCGAGAATGGTATGGGTATTACATCCAAAATTAAAGCCTGCCCCCAAAAGAAAATCATGGCTTCTGGTGACTTCTTTTTGATCTCCTAATAAAAATCCCATAATAGAACGATTCTTATCCAGAATACGATCTAAATGCGCCTTTGCCTGTCTTTTTCTTCGTGCCTTTAAATTGTTGAATTCTATCTGGTTTTCACGTGTGGCAAACTTTTGATTGCTACGCTTCTTGGTAAAGGTTTCTTGTGTCAAAGGGTCGATTCCTGTAATTTCCATAAGCTCTATTTTAAAACCAAGATACAGCTTAAAATCTATTGTAAGCCTCTATATTTAATAGCTTTACAGTATATAACGTATTATAACCTAACATAACATAGAGACTATATATTTTGGCATATCTCATAGCATCTATGATGTAAGAAGGCTTGTAAAATATCTATGACAATCTAAAATGATGTAGATTAATTTGTTTTTATATACCACACCGCAAACACTAGAAAGCAGGTAGTATTATATATATAATACTACCTGCTTTCTAGTGTTTGTAACTACCCTATCAAAATGTTATGAGGATACCATTTTTGAGGTAGGGTTTTTAATTTGTTGTAAGCTATAAAATACCTCTCTTCCTTTTTGGGTTTTTGTCAATGAACAAGGAGTAGAATTTGCATCAAGGATTTCATAATAATTCTCTGACAACTCTTTTAGCCGTTCTCTTATAGTACGGCTTCCACAAGAGAAGCTACTGCACAACTCTGCAATCAGTACTTTGCCAGATACGACTCCTGTAATATAGGAAGATAGAAATTCTATGATTTCTCCAAGGTTTCCCTTTTTATTTTGAACATATTGCATCTGTTTTGTTTGTTGGCAATCTGCCAGAATCAATCTTTTTGTTTCCTCACAAAATTCCATAGTGGCAGGCAAAGGTCTTTTTCCATTTCTGTTTTTAGGAAAATGCAAAATAATCATATCTGATGGTTCTGGTTGCTTTTCATTCTCAAAAGCGGTTCTAAAGGTAAAAGTAGATTTATTCTGAATCTCACTGCCTAAGTGTCCTCTGGGTTTCCTCTCGACAGATGTAGGGTTCTCATGAATCACTGCTATAAAAGTAACTAGCTTTTGATTGATATGTGCATTGATCATGTCAATAAATAATAAACTGTCTTGCGTATTATTAAAATCCATCACACAATCTGATACCACATCTAATACTACAATGAGATGCTGGGTATCTTCTAATTCAGTTTGCACATCATCTATAAATTCACATAACGCTTTAAAGCGTTCTGCTCTTGAGATATTCACTAAAGAGGTATAAGAGAAATTTGCTGGTTTTTCCATTATGGAATATCCCGCATCTAATTGAATTTGTTGTAACGCTTTTGGAAACTGATACGCGAGGTTACGCTCGGTATCGATATAACATACATGACAAGCAATATCAGGATTACGATCAAATCCCAGAAGTTCATTATAGCATCCTTCTTTTTTTAACAATACACTGCAAAGCGTTTGCGCCAGTCTGCTTTTATGCGTTCCTGATTTTCCTTGAATTACATGTACACTTTGAAGAAATACAACACCTTCTTCTTGGTAAGTGATTAATGATGGTATTTCCTTTATTTCTGAAGCAATGGCCTTGCGCAATTGTAGCTGTAACTCTTGCAATTGAGAAAGGTGTTTGCTTGCTACTTTTTTCTTCTTCTCTGATGGTGGAAAAATTTGGATGCTATCGTTGGAAAATGTGTTTCCAAGTTTAAAAAAATCAGAAATATCTTTTCCTTCTTTTGCAAACAATTGCGGTAGAATCGCTCTGTGTAACTGAAATTTATCTGCTATTTTCTTAGATTGTGCTATTCCTATTTTATCCATATCATAAAGCACAATAATTCTTGCAAATCGTTCTTTGAGTTCTCGTATCAAACCAGCGTATGGAAGCGAAGTCTCGCTATTAAAACATATAGCATAGTATCCTTTGGCAGATAAGCTCATTACATCTTTTTCTCCGCCTGTAATAAATAACTGTTTGCCAGATTTTGGTAATTGAGAAAAGCCGAAAGTATAATATTCTGGCTTATCACCTATCCAAGAGAATTTAAACTTTTTAGAGAAAGGCTGATACAATTTGTAACAATCATTGGCAACCTGGTAGGCAAAAGTAGGGTTGTGCATAGTAGAATGAATATGGAAGGCTTCCTTGTTTTCCTTATAGCGAGTTACTTTTGATACAGAAAACACTCTAAAATGCTTCAGGTGTGCTGGAAGAATACCATAAGATTTCCAGTAAGCAGCATTTTTCTCATTCCAAGAGGAATGAAATTCAAGTGCTGGTGGTTTTTTACCAAGTGAAGATCCTAGCTCAAGATTAAAATCAAGATTGATCTGTTGCAATGCTTCTGGAAAATTGCATCCATTAAGCCTCATAATCAGATCAAAGACAGTTCCATCACAGCTATCATCTGCAAAATCTTTAAACCGCCATATCCCAGAAGAGGATTTATAGATATTAAAAGACGGTGTTTTTTGTTTGTCTGCTAAAAAGGGATTAGAAATAAGTTGTCCTTGTTTCAACTGCCCTTTGTTATGAAAAGGTTGTAAATAATAATTTAATAGTGTTTGTGAATCCGTTAGTTTGATAATATTTTCTTTATTTAGTATAGTATCTGTTTTCATCTTTTTTTATTGATTTAAGTACGTTTTTTGTAATTGATGTGCATCTATATCATATCGAGAAGAGTCATGTATCTTTGCTCCTCCCGATATGATCTATTCAGATTATAAAGATGCATTTAGGTCATAGCTCATATCTACCTCACACAAGTGTTCGATAAGGGCTATAGATTTCTCCTTATGATAATATGTCCTTTTATCAATCTTTACTGGTTTTAAGGGTAGTATTCCCGATTTTTTGAGCTGTGCTAGTTTTTGTCTAGATATGGGTGGGCTAAATAGCTTACCTATTTCACGAATACTTAAAAACACAGCATGGGGACTTGCTAATTCATTAGGGTTTCTCATCGCTTCGGGCTTTGTAAATAATCTTCTGCTTCTATAGTATCTGATATCAGGGGTTTGCCTTGATGAATCCAATCAATCAATGCTTTCTTAGAAAAAGTCAAAGGCTTACCTCTGGATAATACAGGTAACTCATACCTACTGATCTTTGAATACATAGTAGGTTTGGTGTAGCCAGTAAGCTCACATGCTTCTTTGATAAATATGATATCTTGATCTGGCTTGAGGTTCCTCTGTCTCTGATCTATCAACAATTCTTGAAACTGTTGTCTGATAATTCTTCTATTCAATTCGGTATACTCTCCAACTGTTAGAGTATATAATGGTTTTAATACATCACTCATTATTGTATTATTTTTTAGAATTAATAATGGGCATTGCGCAATGCTTTGTTTTGTTAGAATTCTGAGACTAAATAACAAAGGATATTAAGACAAAAACCAAGCATTAAACCATGCTTCACGGTATGCATGGTATCCGTTTTTTGAAAACAAGCACTATACGTATATCTATTAAAGGAATATGTGAAGAAAAAATATCAAACCATGCAACAGAAAAATCAAAAAGGATTTCTTATGCTCCAGAATTATATCAAGTTATCTGTTTTGGGTAGAAGATTATGGAAATCTGGAAAGTACCTTTCGGACTTTATATTCTGTATCAGGTTTTGGAACTGCATTACCTAGTCGTCTAGAGTTAAACTCTTTCTTATTTTTATCAATAAAACAATTCGTGGTAATTCTCCAAATACCAGAATATGGCTTTTCTATTTTAGATTTAGTAAACAAATACTGTATACATGCTTTTAGGTCTACCGCATTGGCTGTCCAATGGATTCTGTTTTCTGGTAGAATACACCCTCCACCAAAAATAGCTTTGAAGTGTATAAACAATGTATCTTTATGAATGTATTTGTTTTCTTTAAGCTTTTCGAAGATATCAACGAATTTCTGATTATGTTTTAAAAAATAATCAGGGTCAGTTTTAGATCCTATAAGAATATAAGAATTATCAGAGGATCTTTTGATTGTATTACTTGGTGGATTATTTTTATTGTTTTTTTCTTCACTAGATAATTTAGGTAGCTCTTTTATAGCTGTTAGTAAGCTTTTTATTTTTTTACGAACTTTTTTGTGGATAAAATCGTATTGTACTATCAAGTTTTCAAGAAACACCATTAGACTTACAGTATCCCAATTAAAATTTATCTCTAATTGATAGCCTATGAATGAATCCATTTTGAATACATCAAGATAATATTGATCAACTTTTAATGCAAAAAAGAAATGAAAATATTCAAAGCTTCTGTCTATCAAAATATTTTGACTGACATAATACAATTTACCTTTATAATCAAACCATCCTAATGTTATTAAATCTTTGAATCTCTTTTGTTCTCTATAAATATCCCGAAATTGTAGATAAACACTACCGTTCTGCTTTTTGTTTAAATGACTGTATCCATAAAAGACACATAGATCCATAGCATGGTTATACAGATCAATCATGTTTTCTCTCTGGGATATGACGTATTTAGTTTTTTCCTTTTGTTGCAAACCATATAAAAAAACCTCTTTTTCATGATTCCAGATATTGGATAGTTCTATGTTGTAATTGTCTAGATGGTTTATCTCCATAATCCTCAATGATATATCAATATTAAGAAAAAATTGAAAACCAAGAATCATTTAGCCGTATGAAAATATATTTTAATCCACCTTGTCAGTTTATTCGCTAATACTCACATCAAAATGATTAATTTTTTTTCTTTCTATTTCCTTATATACTTACTCTAAAGTTATTTACTTTTTCCTACAAATTATAATTTACATTATTTGTATTTTTACAAGTAGTCATTAAAGTGATTGTAAACTACAATTCTTAACATATGTACCTATTCTTTGACACAGAAACTACAGGGTTACCCAAAAACTGGAAAGCTCCAGTTACAGATCTTACTAATTGGCCAAGGATGATTCAAGTGGCTTGGATAATGAGTGATAAAAATGGAAACCGCTTAGATGCAGATGATTTTATTATTAAACCCGAAAATTTTATAATCCCAAAGGCAGCTTCCAATATTCATGGAATTTCTACAGAAAAGGCTATAACAGAAGGGGAATTATTAGAAAAAGTTTTGCTTCAATTTAGTAGTTTGGTAGAACAAGCAAATTGTATTGTAGCGCATAATATTAGTTTTGATGAAAAAATTCTAGGAGCAGAATTATTACGGAAAAAAGTAAATAGTAATTTTCAGTCAAAAAAGAAATTGTGCACCATGAAAGCTTCTACCAATTACTGCAAGATATCTGGCCATTATGGCTATAAATGGCCTACATTATCCGAATTGCATGTCAAATTATTTGGAGAAGATTTTGAAGGTGCTCATGATGCATCTGCAGATATCAATGCAACAGAAAAATGCTTTTGGGAGATGAAACAATTAGGTTGGATATAAATTAATTATCAAAAATTACTGAAATTAGAACAAATGAAAGTTATTGATTTTACAGAACAGCAGATCAAAGATTTTGTGGAACATAAACGCCCTAAAGACAAAGTAGTGCGTGATCAACTGGATATAGGCTATAAATATGATGGTAGGTCTCTCGAAATACAGGAAATCAGACCGCAATGGGACGATTCATCCATTATTCATCAATACCCAATTGCCAAAGCAACCTTTGTTAAGTCCAAAAAAATATGGAAATTATATTGGAAACGTGCCAGTGGTAAATGGGAACCTTATACACCTATGCCAGAAATCAAGTCTATACAAGAAGTGTTACAAGCCATAGGAGACGATACCCATCATTGTTTTTGGGGATAATTAACATACATTTAGTATAATGGGGCTTAAAGAACTTAAACAACAACTGATAAAACAAGATCAGAAACAGCTGATAAACCTACTATCAGAACTTTATAAAAATGTGCCAGCAGCCAAAGATTACTTAGATATCTATACCTCTGGAGATATAAATTTCTTAATCGAAAAACACAAAACAGAAATAGAAAAATATATCTATCCCAGAGGGCGAAATATGGTAACCAATGAAAAAGAAGCACGAAAAATGATTCGTACGCTACAGAAGATGAAAATACCCGAATTAACCATTGAGTTAAATCTTCATTATGTACATTGTTGCATTACCATGATAGAGGATTTTGGATATAGCGATGAATCCTATGAAATTGCCTTAGAAAAGCTTTTTTATCAAACTGTAGAACTCATTGATAGAGAAGGAATGTCTTCTCGATATGAGGATTTGATTAGTGATCTTATCCACCGTGGTAGGACATTCGGGATTCTAGAAGAGTATTGATACACTTTGACATGCCTATCATCTTTAAAATCACTTCTTCTTTTAGCCAGTCAAATGCTAGATTTTGATCGTATGTTATTTCTAGACGTAACAAAGCTTCCTATATTCCCAATAAATTCAACATCATTTTCTTTGACCTATATATTTTGTAGTAATTCTCTTTGTTAGGGAGACTTACTTACAGAAAAAGTTATATACTCAACAAAACATTTTATAATCTTGGCATAGTCACGGATAAAGATCAAAAAGGTCACGACCTTTGCTACGTTGATATAATACCATTTACATACAACTTTTAGGAATGACCCGAAAAAACAAAGAATAATAGCTAAAATTCTTTGTCAAAATAAATGATAACGTATGCAAATCATATGCACATTAAAAAAGGCTTCACGAGATAAAACTCTGTGAAGCCTTGTGTTTAAAGGTGGTCCCACTTGGGCTCGAACCAAGGACCCCCTGATTATGAGTCAGGTGCTCTAACCAGCTGAGCTATGGGACCTAAAACGGAGGGCAAATTTAAGGATTTGATACAAACGCACCAACATTTTTTTCTATTATTTTAAATCTTTTTTATAAAAAAGTAATCTCTCCTTAAAACAAATGTCACTTATTATTGCCACCTTTCTGATTCACAGGTTTTTCCTGACATAACTCGACTAAAACGCCATTAGTGCTTTTTGGGTGAATAAAAGCAACTAACTTATTATCTGCACCTGATTTTGGGGTTGTATTGATTAATTGAAATCCTTCTTTTTGCAATCGATCTAATTCTAATTCGATATCATCTACATCAAAAGCGATATGATGAATACCTTCTCCTTTCTTACTAATGAATTTACCTATCGGGCCATCCTCCTGAGTACTCGCCAATAACTCTATCTTACTATCTCCAACCTTAAAAAAAGAAGTGATTACCGACTCACTTTCTACAGCTTCTTGTTTATAAGGAGGAACTCCTAAAAGTTTCTCATATAGTGCATTTGCCTGATCAATGTCTTTTACAGCAATCCCTAAATGTTCTATTTTATTGATATGATTCATAATATACTTTTATCACTTTGTAACAAAAATACATATAAATTGTACTTTTGCACCATGGAAACAAACAGACAGAAAAAAATTGCAGGAGTATTACAACGTGATGTAGCAGATGTAATACAACTTGCATTACGTGAAGCAGGAATACAAGGGATACTGGTTTCTGTGACCAAAGTAAGTGTAACTACAGACCTCTCTATTGCCAAAGTATATATGAGTGTTTTTCCGCATAAGGAAGGAGAAAAAGTGTTGGAAGAAGTAAATGAAGTAAAATCACAAATAAAACATCAGGTTGCCCAACGCACCAAAAATCAATTGCGTCGTATGCCAGAGCTCTACTTTTTTATTGATGATTCTCTAGAATACATCTCTAATATAGAAAAGGCTGTAAAAGGAAAAGAAAATCCTATTGCAAATCCTGACCTTCTTGAAAAACGAAAAAAGAAATAAGTTTTTTGATTTTGTTTTGTTGATATAAATTTATCTTGACAGAAGAAAAGTATTTTCGTTTCTGATACCTTTATTACAAAATTAGAGTTCTATATATCAAATGATCCTTATACAATCGTGAATTTTTCGTACTACATCGCTAGGCGGTATTTATTTTCTCCAGGAAGCAGTAATGCTATTAATATCATTACAATTATTGCAGCTTCAGGTGTTGTAATTGGGGCTATGGCGTTGTTTTTAGTATTATCTGGTTTTGCAGGGCTCAAGGATTTTAGCCTACAGTTCTCTACTTACTTTGATCCTAACCTCAAGATTTTCCCTTCAGAAGGAAAAACATTTACATTTACAGAGGGTCAAAGAGCTAAACTTGCCAAATTAGATGGAGTTGCTCATTTTTCTGAAATTGTAGAGGAACGTGTTTTTCTAGATTTTAGAAACAAACAAAAAACCTCTTACATCAAGGGTGTTGATGCGAATTATCATAATGTCATACAAACCGATAGTATTCTAGTATATGGCGACTGGTTAAATAATAATGATTTTCAAGTAGTAGCAGGCAACGGAATCTGTAGAGAGCTCAGTATGGGAGTAGAGCAGACATATACCAACCTATTGAATATCTATGTACCAAAACCTGGAAAAGGAATTCCTAATGATCCATCAAAGGCATTCAGAACCGAAAAAGCGGTTAATATTGGGATTTATAGTGTAAATGAAGAGCTTGACAAAAAATATATATTTGCTACCATAGGACTGGCACGTAAATTACTAAACTTATCTCTTGATAAAGTAACACATATAGAGCTTAAATTATCTCCTCAAGCTAATGAAGAAGAATTGATTAAGAACCTACAGTCTCTCTTTGATCATACTATAATTATCAAAAATAGAGCACAACTTAATGACACCCTATACAAAATGCTAAACACTGAAAATCTGGTGTCCTATTTGATAATTACATTGATTGCTATTATCGCTCTTTTTAATGTTGCTGGGGCAATTATTATGATGATTATCGACAAAAAAAGTAATGTAAAAACGCTTTATAATGTGGGCTCTTCTTTGCCTGATATTAGGAAAATTTTTCTTTTTCAAGGATCATTGATGACCGTTTTGGGCGCTCTACTAGGTTTATTTTTAGGATTTGTAGTAATCGTTATGCAACAACAATTTGGATTATTGATGATCACTCCGTCACTTACGTATCCTACAAAAATTACAGCAATGAGTTTCATTGTAGTTTTCTTTACTATTACTATTATTGGTTTTGTAGCTTCTCTACTCGCTTCGAGTAGAATTAATCAAAAGCTAGTTCAGTAATAGTTTTGTAAATATTAAGCCGATTATTTTAATTCTTATAAGCTTTCTTACTATACCAAAAAAGTCCTGCTGATAGAATAATCAATCCTACTATTCCCAAAATCCAGTACAATGTGGTATTGTTTGTAAAAGGAATAGGGGCTGTGTCTCCTACCAAATAAAATCCTGCCCAATAAAAAGGAGCTGTTCTATTGATATTGGCAGTTGCCAGATATTGTAATTTGGCTTGTTGTAATGCCTTGCCCTTACTCATCCCCGATTTGAGGTTTTTATAAAAATACTGCATCAACTCTGGAGTTGTTTGATCAGAAACCTCCCAACTGGTTAGTAACAAACTCTTGGTGCCTGCATATTGAAATGCTGTTCCTAAACTCATAATACCTTCTCCCTTGGCAATCTTACCCGCCCCTGTATTACAAGCACTAAGTACCGTAAGCTCTGCAGGAATATTTATAGCAAATAGCTCATGACCATATAGATAGTTGTCTTCTATTGTATCTTTGTCTTTTGTAAAATAAAGCCTAGAATTCTCAGGGTGTTCGTTATCTACCTCTCCATGTAGTGCCAGATGAAGAATGTTGTACTGCCCTGCATTTTTCTTAAAGTTAGCTTCTATTGCTTGCGATCCATAATAGTATTGCCCATCAATAATCTCTGATATAGCCCTGATCTCTCTGCGAGTCCCTGGTAAGTCATCTCCTCTAGCTCTCAAGGTAGC
>NZ_PGUB01000096.1:0-17040 GCF_002924285.1 Aquimarina sp. I32.4
TCTTTGAAATCTTCAGGAATCATCAAAAATAAAATTTAGGCTAAGATAAAACATATACAAATCATAACTAAGCCTAATTTTTCTTCCCTGAGTAGGAAAATTTGCATCTCTATCGCATATCTCAATATAAGTATTTGCTACTTCATTATATAGCATTTCACACCTTTTCAAATCAAACTCTGGCAAAGACCAGTGATGAACACTTTGGAAACCAAGCTGATTATAAAATTCAATTGTTTTTTCAAAATCGTAAGCTTTGATACTATAGTGATGAAAACTCAATAGGTTATTTTTCATAAACATCTATTTTTGCATAAAAGTATTATATAATAGTAGTAGATACTACTACTTACAAAATTGTTAGTAATGAGAAAAACAACTTCTACAAACTTTGAAAATGAAAGAAAGTTAGAACAATTCTGCAATGCTCATAAAACATTAAAGATAGTAAGTGGTCGATGGAAACTTTCATTATTATTCTCATTATCTGATAGTAAATTATCATATCAAGAATTCAAAAACATACTCCCCAACATTACAGACAGAGTATTAGCATATCAACTCAAACAACTAGAATCCGATGCACTGATTCTTAAAAATAAAACAAAAGGAAAAAGCCAATATAGTCTATCTACAAGAGGGCAAAGTCTTATGGCTATTCTTTATAAAATGTCTAAATGGGGAAATATTCACTTAAGCTGATTTATGTAGTAAACTCATTAACATAAAACCTTACTTCTATTTTTAACCTATCTTAAATTAAAATTACTTATTTGAACCTTATCTTGATACAGAATATACAGATAAGAGTAAAACAGGTAAAAAATGAATAACTCAAAAAATGAAATAGAAAAAGAATATATCTACCGAATTAATTTGGCATTAAAATTTATTGATAAACCTGAATTATCCAATATATTGAGAGTTATTTTTGCAAGTATAAATGGTATAACAATGTCAATAATAATTAAAAAAAAAGTTATGTTACAAAAATGGGATGATCGATATAAAGAAAAGGGGTTTGCTTATGGCAAAGAGCCAAATGTTTTTTTTAAAAAATGGCTTTCAAAATTTAAACCAGGAACATTATTAATGCCTGCCGATGGAGAGGGTCGCAATGGGGTGTTTGCTGCTCAAATTGGGTGGAAGGTCACCTCTTTTGATCAAAGTATAGAAGCGCAATCAAAAGCATTACAACTTGCTAAAGAATGTAAGGTATCACTTGAGTATCTAGTTGATGACCTAGAGCATCTTGAGTTTAAAAACGAAACATTTGATGCCATTGGGTTAATATATGCTCATTTTTCGGGGGATAAAAAATCTATGTTTCATCAAAAACTAGACAGTTATCTCAAACCTGGAGGTATTGTTGTTTTTGAAGCATTTAGCAAAAAACACTTGCATTACAATACTATCAATCCCAAAGTTGGTGGGCCAAAAAAGATAGACGTACTATTCTCTAAAGAAGAAATAATAAAGGATTTTAAAAATTATGAAATAACATTCTTAGAAGAAGAAGAGGTTTTATTAAACGAAGGAAAATATCATATAGGTAAAGGCTCTGTGATCAGGTTTGTTGGCAGAAAGAAGGTCTCTTATACTTGATAGTAATATAGTACCAATATTATTTTGTTATCTTCAGAAAAAAATGAGTCATATCTATAAAATCCCTAATGAAAATAGTTTTTCTACAAATAGCATTCACAATTCTCTATTGCGGAGGTCTTTTTGCTCAAGATACAATCCCTGATTTCAGGCAAACGGAAAACAAAAAATGTGCTCTTTTTCTTAATAAAACTATTCAGATAACTCAAGGAATTTATGACTGTGGTCGAGGAACTTGTTTTAATGGATTATGTAGAGCCAGTAAAGATGGTAAGTATGGTTTTATAGATTATACTGGTAAAGTAGTAATCCCCTTCGAATACAGTAACGCATATTATTTATCAGAAGGGTTAATTGCTGTAGTAAAAAATGATCTCTGGGGATATATTACAAAAAAAGGAGAACTCGCTATACCATATACATATGTATCTGTTTCTAATTTCTCACAAGGATTAGCGGAGGTAAGTATCAAAATAGATGATGATTATAAATACGGGTATATAAATAAAAAAGGAGAATTCGTTATCCCTCCTAAATACGGTTGGTCTAAATCTTTTTCTGAAGGGTTTGCAGCCGTACAAACAAATGATCTTTGGGGATTTATTAATAAAGAGGGGAAACCTCTTACAGAGATGAAATACTGTAATGCTCAGGATTTTGAAAACGGACTGGCAAAAGTTTCTATTGGATGCCGTATCGAGGTTTCTGGTGATTGTGCTTTGGGGTATAAAACTAGTGGTTTTATAGACCGTACTGGCAAAGAAATTATACCCGTAATCTTTGATCAAGCAAGGATTTGGGAAAAAGCAGCTATGATAGAAGTGCGACGAGGCCGAACATCAGGAACCTATACTTATGATGGTGATATCATTATCCCTCTAGATAAATACTATTCTATTAACCGTTTAGATGAAGAAAATGGATTAATCGAGGTAACTGCAGATCACGATAAATTGGGGTATGTAAGTGGTTTTGTAAACAAACAAGGAAAAGAAATCATCCCTTGTTTGTATCGATTTAAATCACATTTTATAGATGGTTTTATTTATGGTCGTAAAAATGCCGATTCAATAGAAATAGAAAGATTAAAAAAAACGAAAAAAACCTTCTCTTATCAACGAGAAGGTGTTCTTGATAGCTTAGGAAATACCATAATCCCTTTTGAATATGAGACTATTTCAGTTTTTGAAAATGGTTTTTTCAGAGTAAAGGACTACACTAACGAGGGTAAGAGTATCTGTGCTTTTTTTGATCGTAACGGAAAAATGATACTTCCATTTAGATATGCATATGCATCCAATTTTTCTAAAAAAGGGTATGCTCTGGTAAAAGATACATACAATTCATCTTTTTATTTTATTGATACCAATGGCACGAAAATTTCGACACCAGTATATGATGATATCAACGAAAATATTGGAAACGACCTTGTCGCTATAAAAAAAGATGATAAATGGGGATATATTAATACCAACAGTGAGATAATCATTCCATGTATATATGAGAAAGCTGCGCTGTTTAATAATGAAAGAGCACGAGTCTCCTTGTATGGAAAATATGGGTATATTGATACAAAAGGTAATATAATCGTCCCTATACAATTTGATGAAGTTCCTTATTACTTTTTAGAGGATATAGAAAAACTAAAACGCGATGGTAACAACTATTATTTTGATAAGAATGGAAAAGAAATTACCGATAAAGCCATGATTCCTGAGGATTAGAACTAATCACCAAAAATTAAGAACTCTTATGCATAAATCCTTAAAAATAATCGGAATATCAATCCTTATTTTGATCCTCTGCAGAGGTTGGATTTACAGAAATTTAATTCACTACTCTCAAGTAGGAAAAAGAGAAACCATAACAATAACAAATAAAAATTTACAAAAAGAAATACAAAAACAAGTAGAAAACAAACTTCTTGACATACATCAAATTGCAGATATAGCTACTACTATTACAAATACAACATTACACTTTTCTACCAAAAAAGCATCTAGAAACCCCAATCTATTATATACATCAAGAAAAGCAAATTGTATTGGATATGCTGCAATGCATAACGGAGTTGCAAATTACTTGATACAACAAAACAAATTGAGCAATAGGATAAAAACACAACACTTGATTGGGCAAATATCTATTTTTGGGATAGATTTACATGACTTTTTTGATCATCCTTTTTTTAGAGATCATGATTTTACTACAATAAAAGATTTTGAAACAGGAGAAACAATATTTATAGATCCAAGTGTAAGTGATTACCTTAGAATTAACAGAGTAACTTCTGACACCAAATAACAACTTTTGCAATAAGATGAATGATAAAATCAAAGTAGGTTTTTCTGAAATTGGAGGTCTGTTTATTAGATAAGTATGAAATACATGGTATCTCAATAAAATTCATCGAATTGCCATCACCTAGTCTCCTAAGGTATTCCAAATGCATATGAGCATGATCTTTGAAAATAACTCCTCTTCAAAATTTGTACATCTTCAACATCATATATATGTATGAATAGGGATCGACAACGTATCTGAATTTCTCCTTTTAAAACGTGATAAGAATAATTTCACACTCAAAATTATATAAAATCACTGAATAACAAAATTTTAACTATTTCAAAAATCAATAAAAAGCCACTGATTCCGTTTATAAATTAATCCATCTACAAGAACACATATTGCGTTATGTAGAATGTCCTACATCTTTAATTTATAAATAATACAACAAATGAATACAAAAGACCACACAATGATGGATGGTTATGAGGATTTGGATCATTATTGGGCTAAGACTAGATTGAATCCACTCAAAATGTTAAGAGTGCATTGCTCCGCTATAATTATTACTATACTTAAATTTATCATCAAACCAATCCGATTCATGTTTGGTAAAGGTTTTGATTTATTAGCCAACATAGACAACGATCTTGGCAAGTTTGATATCTTAGGTACTAAAAGACAAGAGCAGGAAGGCGAAAATTATCTTACAGAATCACAAATAGAAAAATTTTCAGAAAGTGGTGTTCATGGACCTTTTCGGGTAATAGACCAAAAAGAAGCAGAAAAACTCGCTGGTGAAAGTGATGATTTATTCAAAAACAACTTTCATAAAACTACTCTCTTTGGCGATGATATTCTGGATTCTCTAAAAGCCTTTGATGATTATTCTATTAATTATTTAGGCTATTTTCAAGGATCTAAATACCAAAAACTATGGAATGTCCTTGTGCATCCAAAAATTGCACAACCGCTACAAAGTATTCTTGGTGATGATTTACTATGTTGGCGATCACAGTTTTTTGAAAAAAAACCAGGTCAAGAAGGTACTTTTTGGCATCAAACTGGCACATTTCGTGAATCTGATGGCAAACCAAAACTAGAACCTACTCAACCCACCCATCCTGCACTTGCACAATTAACTGTATGGATTGCACTACGCGATACTAATAAGAAAACAGGATGCCTACGTGTAGTAGAAGGTTCATTTACAGATGGCTATTTTGAAAGAATTGTGACCAATATTCAAGATGACTTATTAGGATATCTCATGTCATTGCCTTATTCTGAAATTATAAAGACATTAAAAACCATTTGGTATACCACAGGGAATTTTAAAAAAGCCCAACTCATATTTGAAAAGATAAAAAGAACAATTCCTTCCCTTTTTGAAAATATCACTATTAGAGATCTGGAAATGAAAGCAGGAGAAGCCATTATATTTACCTCCTTAAATACACATGCTTCTTATGCAAATACCAGTGATGATCAGATACGTTTGGCATTAGCTGGAAGATATACCCGATCAGATGTTCATATTTTTAAACATGAATCTACCTCTATATTGCCTACCAAAGGAGGTGGTATTCCCTATAATGTTTATAATGAACCTTCTATTCCCGTAACTGGAAATCCTAAAAGCTCAAAAACCAATAATAATATCGCTGAATATCCATCAGTATAAAAAATGAGAAAGATTATTTAAAATGAGATTCTAGTTGTTGTTGTTTATAGCTAGAAGGGGTCATACCTTTTATCACTTTAAACTTTCTATTAAAATTGGATACGTTTTTGAATCCACAACGATATGAAATTTCAGAAATAGTAGTCTCTCGCTCTCTAGATAATAATCTACAAGCATGTTCTACCCTTATTTCTATCAAAAATTGAAAAAATGTCTTATTGGTACGTTGTTTAAAATATCTACAGAAAGCATTAGGAGTCATATGTGTCAAATCTGCAATCTCTTGCAAAGAGAAATCTCTATGAAACTCATTCATTACAACCTGAAAAACTTTTCCCATTCGTTTTCCTTCATTATCTGTATACGCTCTTTTTGAAACAAATGAAGATATCGTTTTTGTTTTAGCTTCTTTTAATATTTTCAAGATCTTCAAAAAAACAATAAATCGATCTAGCTTTTCTTGTTTTTCAACAATCTCAAAAAATAACTCTTTTAGTTTTTCTTTTTCAGAAAACACTTTAATACCATACACTAAATCCTTAAAAAAACCTGATAAATCAAAAAATTCAGGAAGATCAAAAAAAACAGTTCCAAACGATTCTCTAGTAAAAAAAAGAGAAATCATATAGGATTCCATCAGAGAAGGAGCACTCTTTAAGACATGAGGAACATTACACCCAAAAATCAAAATATCTCCTGGTGTATACTCTGCAATTGTATCTCCTACAATCATACTACCTTCTCCACTTACAATAAATGATATCTGAATCTCTTCATGTTGATGAAATTTATCATAAAAAGACATTCCCCGATCCTCTTGAACGATTAATGTATCTGTTGCGTGTTTTGCTATTTTAAAAGGTAATACTTTCATCTCTTACACCATATCTTACTCAATATTAATCATAATTATACAATTACTAGTAATATAAGGTAATATAGTATTACATGAGGTTAATTTGATAATAACTCTTTACTCACTTTCATAATATCTTTGAATAAACACTATCTGATTGCTGAATATCAAAAATATAAACCGATGAAAATAGATTGGAAAGGGGTAATGCCCGCAGTAACTACCAAATTTAATAATGACGACACCTTAGACTTAAAAATGTTCGAAGTCAATATCAAAGCACAACTAGCAGCAGGAGTACATGGGGTTATTCTTGGTGGAACTCTGGGTGAAGCTAGTACATTGAGTGATGATGAAAAAAGAATTCTCACCAGAGTTACTGTAAATATCGTTAATAACAAAATCCCAGTCATTACTAATATTGCAGAACAAACTACCAAAGGGGCAATTCTCGCAGCACAAAAAGCAAAAGAAGACGGTGCTAGTGGCTTGATGATACTTCCCCCAATGCGATATAAGGCTGGAGATCGAGAGACCATAGCTTATTTTAAGGAAGTTGCAAAAAGTACAACTTTACCCATAATGGTTTATAACAATCCTATTGATTATAAAATTGAGGTTACTATGGATATGTTTGAAGAATTAATATCTCTAGACAATATTCAAGCTGTAAAAGAATCTACAAGAGATATCTCTAATGTTACACGCATCAAAAACCGCTTTGCAGATCGATTAAAAATTCTTTGTGGTGTAGACACCCTTGCTCTAGAAAGTTTATTGATGGGGGCTCATGGTTGGGTTGCAGGATTGGTAGATGCTTTCCCAAAAGAAACAGTAGCAATTTATGAACTTCAAAAAGCAGGTCGTATCAAAGAAGCTTTAAAAATTTATCGTTGGTTTTTGCCATTGCTAGAATTAGATATAAACCCTAAATTAGTGCAAAATATAAAACTAGCAGAAGTAGCTACTGGTATCGGGACAGAAAACGTACGTGCTCCCAGATTACCTCTTGTTGGAGAAGAGCGTAAAAAAGTAGTAGCGATTATTGAACATGGATTAAAAACCAGACCCAAATTACCTGAATACAAAAATATAGCACTAACTAGCTAACATTTTATCTTGTTTACAGTAAACAAGAACCATAAATAGCATTATTTGATATGCTTTAAAAAGAATAGACTCATTTCATATTAAATCATTAGCACATATGATCACAGGAAAAAATTATATAGGAAATCAGCTTTCTGCCTTAGGAACAAAAACTTACAAAACATTTAACCCAAAGTTAAATATTGAGAATTCACTTATCTTTTTTGAAGCTTCAGAACAAGAAATTGAACAAGCAGTATCACTAGCCTCAAAAGCTTTTGACGTTTATAAAAATACATCGGGTGAAAAGAAAGCTACATTTCTCAACGCAATTGCAGATGAAATTTTGGCGTTGGGTGATCTTCTTATAGAAACATACATGTCTGAATCTGGGTTACCAGAAGGCAGAGCCAAAGGAGAACGAGGAAGAACCATAGGACAATTAAGAGCTTTTGCTACGCTGGTAGCAGAAGGTTCTTGGGTAGAAGCAACTATAGATACTGCTGATCTTACCAGAAGTCCTATTCCTAAACAAGATATTCGTAAAATGCTAATCCCACTTGGCCCAACAGTTGTTTTTGGGGCAAGTAATTTCCCTCTCGCTTACTCTACAGCAGGAGGTGATACTGCCTCGGCACTAGCAGCTGGATGCCCTGTGATTGTAAAATCACACCCCATGCATGCTGGAACAGGAGAACTTATATCCTATGCGATCAATAAAGCTGTTACAAAAACAGGAATGCCCAATGGTGTATTCTCTAATCTCAATAGCGCAGGAATAGAGGTTGGAGTTCAATTGGTAAAACACCCCAAGGTAAAAGCTGTTGGTTTTACAGGAAGCATCAAAGGGGGTCGCGCTTTATTAGACATAGCCTCAAACCGATCAGAACCTATTCCTGTTTTTGCAGAAATGGGAAGTATAAACCCTGTAATAGTATTACCAGAAGCAATTACTACCAAAGGAGCTGAATTGGCCAAAACATATGCTAAATCTATAACTACAGGAACTGGTCAGTTCTGCACCAATCCAGGTTTAATTCTAGGAATCAAAGGAGCGTCCTTGGATAATTTTATAACTGCTCTTTCAGAAGAAATTGTCAAAATTGAACCATCATGTATGCTACATCCTACTATTATAGGTAATTATGAACAAAACAGATCAAATGCAATGCAGCAAACTGGATTATCTGTTACTGCAGAGTTTGATGACACTATTGCGATAAATCATGCACGACAAACCATAACTACTGTAGAGGGAGAAACGTTTTTGAAAAACAAAACCTTACATCAAGAAATATTTGGTCCATATTCTATGGTTGTACAATGTAAAGATATAGAACAACTTACTATAATCATCAACTCTCTTGAGGGGCAGCTTACAGGAACAATCATAAGTCATGATAAAGAGGTTATTGCATATGATACTGTAATCAATGCTTTAAAAAACAGAGTAGGAAGAATTATTTTTAATGGTATCCCTACAGGAGTAGAAGTGTGCCCTGCTATGGTACATGGAGGGCCATATCCCGCCTCTACAGATAGTCGGTTTACCGCAGTGGGCACCAATTCTATCAAACGTTGGGTACGACCATTTAGTTATCAAAGTTGGCCAGACATTTTATTACCTGATGCACTTAAAAACAAAAATCCATTAAATATTTCAAGACTAATTGATGGTATTCATACAAATCATACTATCTAATTTTTTAGGTATTGCAAAAACATAGGAGAATGACATATACAAAACACATAGCAATAGTACTTACATTGCTTTTTTGCTTTGGTTGTAAGCAGCAAGAGGAGAAAAAATCATCCGCTACATTATTAGATCAAATCATTACAGAGATTGAAGAAAGAAAAAGTTATGATGAAGAGAAATATCCTTTAGGAATTTTTACCGAAGCATATTATAAAGCAGAGGCTGATTATGCTCAAGAAAAGATCGACCTATTAAACAACATAGATCCTACTGGGCTGAAAGAAACTGATCTTATCTCATTAAATTTACTAAAATTCACCTTACAACAGACTGTAGATTTTTATACATTCAAAGGATATCTCAACCCACTATTATCAGATTCTGGATTTCATAATAATCTCAATTTTATAGTCAAACCATTGACCAATATTCAACAGGTAAAAGAATATCTGAATAAACTTGACGCTATTCCCGTATTTGTAGATCAACATTTTGTAAATCTGCGAGAAGGTTTAGAAAAAGGAGTCTCACAACCCCGAGTGATTTTTAAGGGATATGAATCTACATATAATGATCATATTGTAGATAGTATACAAGACAGCTATTTTTATACTCCTTTTAAAAACCTACCTGCAACATTAAATCAATCTCAAAAAGACTCTATAACTGTAGTCGCAAAAGAAGTAATCGCATCTCAGGTTATCCCTCAATTCAAAAGAATAAAAGCATTTTTTGAAACTGAATATTTACCAAAAACACGAACCTCTATAGGTGTTTCTGAAATTCCTAATGGTAAAGAATATTATCAAAATAGAATCAATTTTTATACTACCAGTACGACATATACAGCAGATGATATTCATAAGATCGGAATACAGGAGGTTGCTAGAATTAAATCACAAATGGAAACAATCATAAAAGAGCTTAACTTTAAGGGAAGTTTTGCTGATTTTTTCAATTTTCTACGCACCGATGAGCAATTCTATGCAAAAAGCCCCAATCAATTGCTTATGATTGCCAGAGATATTGCAAAACGTGCTGATGAACAGTTGCCTCGTTTTTTTAAAACATTACCCCGAAAACCTTATGGAGTAGCTCCTGTTCCTGATGCAATAGCACCAAAATATACTAGTGGTAGATATATAGGAACCAAAGCCAATAGCACAGAACCTGGATATTATTGGGTAAACACCTATGATTTACCTAGCAGAACATTGTACACATTACCTTCATTGACTGTACATGAAGCTGTACCAGGACACCATTTGCAAGGAAGTTTAAATAATGAGCTAGGAGATAGTATTCCTCAATTTAGAAAAAATTTATACCTATCTGCATATGGCGAAGGATGGGGGCTCTACTCTGAGTTTCTTGCAGAAGAAATGGGATTATACACCACACCTTACGAACATTTTGGAAAACTCACTTACGAAATGTGGCGCGCATGTCGTTTGGTAGTAGACACAGGAATTCATGCCAAAGGCTGGACCAGAGAACAAGTCATCACTTTTATGGCTTCAAATACTGCTTTATCGTTACACGAGGTGCAAACAGAAACAGATCGTTATATCTCTTGGCCTGGACAAGCTTTATCTTACAAAATAGGAGAATTGAAAATCAGAGAGCTACGTCAAAAGGCAGAAACAGTATTGGGTAATAAATTTGATATTCGTGAATTTCATGAAATTATATTAGAACAAGGTACTGTCACACTCTCTATTCTGGAAACCAGAGTTAATGATTATATAGAAAAGACAAAAAATGACTAAAACCGTTTTCAAATGTATTGATGCGCACACTTGTGGAAATCCTGTAAGAGTAGTAACTACAGGAAGACCAGAACTGATTGGTAAAACAATGAGTGAAAAGAGACAGCATTTTCTATCTGAGTATGATTGGATCAGAAAAGGATTGATGTTTGAACCTCGAGGTCATGATATGATGAGTGGTAGTTTTTTGTTTGAACCTCATCATCCCGATAATGATTTTGCTATTTTGTTTATAGAAACCTCGGGATGTTTACCCATGTGTGGTCATGGTACTATTGGCACCATTACCATTGCAATTGAAAAAGGCTTGATACACCCCAAAACTCCTGGAAAAATAAGAATGGAAGCTCCTGCGGGACTGGTAGAAATAGAATATCAGCAAACGGATACTAAAGTAGATTGGGTAAAGCTCAAAAATGTAACATCTTATCTGGCGGCAGAAGGTCTTACTATAGAGTGTCCAGAACTAGGTGAACTTGTTTTTGATGTTTCTTATGGTGGAAATTTTTATGCTATCATAGATACACAAAAAAATTTCAGTGGAGTTCAGGATTTTACTGCCAGCAAATTAATTCAATACTCTCAGGTTGTAAGAGATCATATTCAGAAAAAATACCCCGAAATGTTTATCCATCCAGAAAATAATACCATAAAAGATGTAAGTCATATTCTTTGGACTGGCACTCCTATTAATTCTCAATCATCTGGCAGAAATGCAGTCTTTTACGGTGATAAAGCGATAGATCGCTCTCCTTGTGGAACAGGAACCTCTGCACGAATGGCTCAACTATACGCCAAAGGGAAACTTAAAAAAGGAGAGCAATTTATACACGAAAGCTTTATCGGAAGTACTTTTATAGGTAGAATTGAAGAAGAAACAACATTAAATAATATTCCTGCCATCATACCAAGCATACAAGGCTGGGCAAAAATATATGGATATAACACCATTACAATCGATGATCAAGATGATCCGTATGCATATGGTTTTCAAGTTATATAAGATATTATAAAAAAGAGTTAGTACATACTATCATGAGTAAAAAAGTTATTATTATAGGTGGAGGAATCGTTGGTTTATGCACTGCATATTATTTACATAAAGCAGGACATCATGTTACGGTCATTGATCAATCAACTATGGATTTTGGTGCTTCTTATATCAATGCTGGATATCTTGCTCCTAGTCATATTATCCCTCTCGCCGCACCAGGGGTAATGAAAAAAGGTTTGAAATGGATGTTTAACCCCACTAGTCCGTTATTTATAAAACCGAGATTTAACTCTGATTTTTTACGATGGGTATGGGCGTTTAATAAATCTTGTTCTGTAAAAAATGTAGCGCGTGGTACTACTGCTATTAAAGATATTGCTGTATTAGGTAGAGATCTTTATTCTGAAATCAAATCTGAAGAAAAATTCACCTTCCATCTAGAAAAAAAAGGTCTTTTGATGATTTGTCAAACTGAAAAGATGTTGGAAGAAGAAATCCGAGTTAGCCAGATTGCAATAAAAAAAGGGTTATCTGCTCAAGTTCTTACCAAGGAGCAACTTAAGCAAGTAGAGCCTGCTATACAATTGCAATCAAATGGTGCTGTGCGCTACGACTGTGATTGGCATACTACGCCTCAAACTTTTATGACCGAGATGAAAACTTTTCTAGAAAGTTCTGGGGTAACTATACTCAAAAACGAAAAAGTAACTGATATTACGATAAAAAACAATACAATCCATTCGATAACTACGGCTACCAAATCATATGTTTCCGATGAATTTGTAATGACTGCAGGGTCTTGGTCCAGCAAATTATGCAAGAAACTAGGAATAAATATATTGCTAGAAGCAGGAAAAGGATATTGTATAAATTCTCAAAGAGACTTAGGGATCACCACGCCTGCTATATTAGCAGAAGCCAAAGTAGCTGTTACTCCAATGCAAGGGTTTACTCGATTTGCTGGCACAATGGAAATTGCTGGAATTAATCAGACAATTAATAAGGTACGAGTAGAAACAATCGTCAATGCTGTAAAACAATATTACCCTAGCATTCACCTTTCTACTACCGAAAAAGAAACCGCTGTCTCAGGGCTTAGACCAGTTTCTCCTGATGGGCTACCTTATATTGGTAGATCTAACAAATGTACTAATCTCACGATTGCCACGGGTCATGCTATGATGGGGTGGACTATGGGAACCGCTACTGGAAAATTGGTCTCTGAAATTATTGCTGATCAAAAACCGTCATTAAGTCTTGATGCGTATCATCCTGATCGTAAATTCTAAAATATATGCCACTTTCTTATTACAGGTAATTAACAAAACTCATGTTTACATATTACAAAATTCCCGTCTGTCTTTTATAAAAGGCATCTTGTTGCTTTTTCATCATTTCTCTAGCTATCTTTTTCTTATAGGCATATAGTTCTTCTTCTTCTGTAAGGTCGCCATATACTTTATCATTGATTACATGATCGGTTTCTAACAACTTTTTTCGTTGGTTGTCTTTTTGAACAACCCACGTTCTAACTTCACTCTCTATATCTTCTAATTTAAAATCATATTCTCCTTTGGGTGAAAAAAGTTTTGCAAAAATAGGAGAGGTTTCTATCGCCAGAAATAGCAAAAAAATAAAAAATGAAGGTAACCAGGGTAACTCGTTCAAGGCATTTACTCTAGCCATTAACCCATCAAAATTATCAATTATAGGTTGTGATTTTGTTACTTGATCGTCATACTCAACAGCTAATGCTATTTTTTGAGTTTCTAAGGCAGTTACTTTCTCTATATTTTCTTTCTTTAGCTCTGTTAATGCTATCAACGCAGCGTCATGTTTGTCGCGCTTTTCTTTATAAACAGGTCCTTTTCCTATCAACTCAGTTCCTTTTCTTCCTTCTGCTTCTGCTATATAAGTTTCATACAACCCATTCACTTCTGTTTCTTTGGTTATTATCTCTTGTTTAAGGGCTCCTATCTCAGAATCAATAGCTACTATTTTAGGATTATATTGTTTGGCAATTTGCTCTTTATTGGTAAGGGTGAGACCATTCTTTTGCTCTAATAAAACACGATCAATTTCTTTCTCAAAAATCTTTAATTCTAAAGGCTTAGAAATAACAATAGCGATAATTATAGCTAGAATAATTCTAGGAGAAGCCTGTATAAGCTCATCTATAAAACTGTTCTTTTTCTTAATGGTGGAGACTATAAATCGATCTAGATTAAAGATCAATATCCCCCATAAAAAACCAAAAAAAGTAGCTGTATAGTAATTATCAAATACGGTATACAACGCATAGCTAGATGCTATAAAAGCCATTACTGCTGTAAAGAAAACGGTAGCTCCAATACCTGCATATTTGTTTTGTTCTCCATCAGAACAATCTGCCAATATATTTTTATCGGCTCCAGAGCATAAAATAAAAAAACGTTTTAACATAATCTAAGGGTATTTTGATTGATACTATATACAACGCTGATTTACAAACAAATGTTGCATAAAAAAACTCCTGAGACAGGAGTTTTAGTTATTAAAAGAGTGTGTTAATTATCTTCTTTCTCTATTTTTTTCTAAAATTTCATTCCGCGCCTTTTGCGCCTCCATTCTTGCTTTTTGTGCTTCTTTTCGTGCCTCAATAGCTTCTTTCCTAACTTCCATAGCTTCCTTTCTGGCTTCATTACGGACTTTTCTGGCTGCGTCTAGTGCTTTTCTGCGAGCTTTCTCTGCTTGTTTCCTTGCTTTCTCACTTTTTTTGTACGCTTTTGCTCTAGTATGTTCTGCTTCTTTCATTGCAACTCTTGCCTGTTCTCTAGCTTTCTTTGCATGAATCATTACTCGTTCCCTTGCTTCATGCCTTTGACTTTCTGCATTTCTTATGGCTCTGTCCCTCATCATATGCGCTCGATCTCTAGCCGCATGTGATGCTTCTATGGCAATATTTTGTGCATATTCTACTTCTGCAATTGCCATTTCTACTTCTTGTTCTATCTGCTCAACATCTATCATTTTTTCTATTTGAGCATGTTTTACTTCTGATATTGCACGTTCTATCTCCTCCATCGCTATTTCTTTTTCTACCGCCGCTTCTATATGAACCTGTTCTACTTCTTGCAATGCTTGAGCTATCTCTTTGTTTATCTCCTCTATATCAATATCTACTACAGGTGAGGGTTCTGCTGGTGAAGTTGGCGGTGGTGGTGGAACTATAATATGTTTGTTTTTTGGAGATACTGGAGCAGTTGCTTTATTACTTGCACTGCTCTTAATTACTGGCACTTCTGGAAGTGGCGGTGGTGGCGGAATCAAATCGTGATTATCAGGATTTGCTTTGTACAACCTCGTCTTTTTATAAGCTTGATTAAGTTTTTGAACAAATTCATCCTTTGAATTCATAATTTGAACATCAAATTGAAATTCTGTTAACTCGCTGTCTTTCCATTGTTGTGTTACTTGATCAATGGTTCCTGCAAAGCCAGCCAGTTTTGTTGCGGTACCATTTACCAAAATTTGTTCATTCTGGATACGAATTTTTATTTTTTTATCAGGGTGAGTTGGAGCTACTGCTGTTTTGCTCTCCATACTTTTTTGTTGCGCTATCATCTTGTTATTAAACAATAGCATGCATCCTAATAAAAGAGGTACTAGTAGTAATAATCGAACTGTAGTTCGGGTTTTAGAAAATTGTTGTGACATCATAACGATTCGTTTTTTGGTTAATGAATAATTAATAGAACTTGCTATTACAGCTTGATAAGGGCTGCTTGGATAATTAACAAGTATGTTCATATACTCAAGTATTGAAAATTCTTGATTCAACACTTTTTGATCTGCCAGAAATTCATGATTCAATTTGATTGATTTTTTTATCCAAAACCACAAAGGATTGAACCAAAAAATAATCTGAAAAATCTCTACAAACAGTATATCTAATGTATGTTTTTGTTGCACATGAGTTTTCTCATGCATCATTACTTCTTGTGGAATATTTTTTTGCTGAAATTCTTTTTTAGAAACAAATATATACTTCATAAATGTATGAGGGATAATCGTATCTGCAAGTAAAACATTGATGTGTGAATGTTCTTTTTCTTTTTCGTTAATTCTTACTTTTTTAAACAGGTGAGATAGATTCATTATAAATCTGATCGTAAAAACCAGAAATCCAACCCCATAGATTGCCCACAATAGAATTGATAAGTAATCTTCTGGTGTTTTTTCTATTGGAACCTCTGTTGACGATATCACGTAGGTAACTGGTGATTGCGTATCTGCAACTTCTACTATAGTATCTGTTTCATAAGTTATAGTAATCAGCGGAATTGTATATGCAAAAATTAAACTAAACAGAAGGAAAAACCTCTTAAAATGATGTAGGTTTTCCTCTTCTAAAAACAACTTATAAAAAATCCATAACAATGCTAGGCATAAGGACGATTTTAGGATATATACCATCATTGCTTTTGCTTTTTAATTTGTTGATCTACTATCTTTTTAAGCTCCTCTAGTTCTGAGGTAGACAAATTAGTTTCTGAGGTAAAAAAGGATGCAAATTGTGATGCCGAATCGTTAAAGAAATTCTTAATCAATCCATTTACGTGTTTAGAAAAATAATCTGTTTTTTTTACCAATGGATAGTATTCTCTTGATTTACCATATAAAGTATACTCTACAAACCCTTTATCTCTCATTCTTTTTAACAATGTAGCTACAGTGGTAGTTGCGGGTTTGGGGTCAGGAAAACAATCTAACAAGTCTTTCATAAAAGCTTTTTCTAGCTTCCAGAGATATTGCATTACTTGTTCTTCGGTCTTTGATAACTGCATTGCTCTACATAATTAGAATTAACTCTACAAATGTAGAATAAAAATTCATATTTCCAAATTATTTAAACAAAAAAAGACCGCTCTACTGGGAAGGCACTGAAAAAGCTTAACTTTTTCAGCAATGACTAGAAAAAAGCGATTAAATAAACATTGATTTTATTTAATCGCTTTTTTCATTTGAAGCCGTAATATTGAGATTCGATTATTTTAAAACAGTTTACAGAGCTTATTT
>NZ_PGUB01000097.1:0-16685 GCF_002924285.1 Aquimarina sp. I32.4
AGAAAGTATGAGTAATGAACTTATAAAATCTATAGTAAGTAATCATCACTACTTAGACGCATTTATGCGAAGTTAATGTCCGTAAATTGTATTAATAAAACATTATCTATCACATGCAGCAGAAAATATTTTTGGAACAAACTATAAATACAATGGGTTTCTTTATGGAATGCTATCTGATTCTGTAGGGATTGCAACACAATTGAAATATGATAAATGGGTTAATTTGATAGATTCCCAGATGGCATTATACGACTACCATCAATGTTTTAAAAAGCTTTTTAAGAATTAACAACTCATTATCAATAATTAAGAATTCAAATTTAAAAAAAAACCAAATACGGGGTTAAATAGGGTTAAAGTTATGTAAAACATTGTATTGTAAAGTAGTTTTGAGAGTGATTGTGCAATCACTTATTTATTAACTCAAAATTTTAAAAATGAAAACACGATATATACTAATTCTACTCTCTCTTTTTATAGGGATGAGTATAAAAGCCCAAATAAGTGAAGGGGGAACTCCATATTTTGCTTCTAGATCAGTTGCAAAATCTCATAGCATCCCAAAAATAAGCTTACCACCTATTAATCTTGAAAAAGTGAGGAAGGAAGATGAAAAGGGTAAGGAAGGACCATATAGATTTGCATATGCTCATAAGGTAAATATTAACCCTAATAATGCTGGGAGATGGTATACAGAACCTAATGGAGATCGATATTGGGTACTTGAGATAGAATCAAAAGGGGCTAAAACGCTTAATTTTACATTCTCAGATTTTTATTTACCAAAAGGAGCCAAATTGTTTTTTTATAACAAAGATCGTTCTGATATCAGAGGAGCATTTACATATAAAAACAATAAACCATATCGCAAATTGGGTGTTGCACCTATAAAAGGTGATCAAATAACTATAGAATATTATCAACCAGCACAATTATCAGAAAAACCTGTTTTGCAGTTTGCTACCGTAGCTCATGATTATAAAGGAGTATTTGAGCTAGCAGATACTATGCGTAAATCAGAAAATACAGCAAAAGCTTTTGGAGAAACGGGTAATTGTCATATAAATGTAGCTTGTCCAGAAGGTAATCCTTGGGAAAAACAGATTAGATCGGTAGTACTCTATGCAACTAATAATGGAACAGGTCTTGCTTCATCTGTATTAATAAATAACACAAATCAGGATCGTACTCCATATTTATTAACAGCTGAACACAATGTATCTGATTCTAGATCTACTCCACAAACAGCGATGTTTATTTTTAACTATCAATCTGCTACTTGTGCAAATCCACAAGCAGAGCCTTCTAAAGCTAATTCAATTTCTGGAGCGCAACTTCTAGAAGTTGATTTATCTTCAGTTCCTCGAGAAGGTAACCCAGATGGAAATGGAAATCTTGCTATGACATTCGCAGAAACTAGAGGTATAGATTTTGCCTTGTTACAACTATCTACTGCTATTCCTAATTCTTATAATGCCTATTATAATGGATGGGATGCTTCAAATAGAGTTCCTTCAAGTTTTGTCGGGATTCATCATTCACAAGCTGATATCAAAAAAATCTCTTTGGGTAATAATATTAAACGCCCTGACACAATAATTCCTGTTCCTATAAATGAAAGGCAGAAACAATACTTTTGGGAAGTTATATGGAACCAAGGTTCTTCAGAAAGAGGGGCTTCAGGCTCCCCTTTAATAGATCCAAATGGAAATGTAATAGGTACTCTACAAGGAGGGCAGGCTAGGTGCAATAATACTAGTTCTTTTGATTTATATGTAGCTTTTAGTCGCTCTTTTTCTTTTCTAAAAGAGTATTTAGCTCCAGGAAGTAATGTAACTTCTTTAGGAGGGTTAGATAGCCCACGAGCAGTGAATTCCAGAATAGGGACTAATCTAGAAGAGGAGTCGATCTCTGTATTTCCTAATCCTGTGCAAAATATATTATATGTATCTGTTAATGAGATTGATATAAAGAAAATAAACCTAGATGTTTTAGGAATTTCAGGAAAAATAATTGACAAACAGGTATATACAGTAAAGCAACATGGGGCTGACAGGCTAGAAATAGATGTGCGCCAGTTACCCAAAGGAGTATATTTTATAAAAGTAAACAACACTACAAAGAAGTTTGTTGTTTCAAAGTAAAAAGGTTTTAGAGGGTATTTTTTAATCTACTGTTTGGTGTCTATAAGTAAATGATAGAAATGAATACCAAGATTAATAAACAGTTACAGGCATATGCTTGTAGCTGTTTATTTTTACATTTTTTAAAACTAAAGCCTAAAAACCTTGTTTTGATAATGCTCAGAAAGCCTATAAACTTAATATGATTGCTCTTCAATTGATTTGGTAATTGCAGATTCAATTTCTCCTGTATGCTTTGTTGTTTTAGTTTCTATCAACATAATTAAGCATTCATTTACAGAAGAGACTCTATGATTAATCCCTTTTGGCACGACATACATATCTCCGTTTGTCATTGTTATAGGGGCTTCATTTTCAATTTCCATTAAAAGACTCCCTTCGAGTATATAAAATAACTCATCCTCATTCTCATGACTATGCCAAGGGATTTCTTCTCCTTTGATTTTGGCAATCTTTACATATTGATCATTGACTTCTGCCACTATTTTTGGAGAGAAATAGTTTTTTACATCTTTGAATTGTTCTTTTATATTCATCTGACTTCTCTTTTTTTATATGATTAAATCATAAGTTTTCAACTCAAATTTACTTTAAAATTCTGATGCTTAGATTTAAATTTTTTAAAAAAAAAAGAAGAGAACACCAATCATTGACTATATAAAGTAATGCAAATAAATATCTGCAATTTGATTTCCCTTGGGATCTTATTGATAAAAGATTTTGTTTGATTGAATACCTAGTTTTATAAATGAGATCATTAAAACAGAGTTTTCCAAATAGTTTTAAATTCCTTTAGATTATCAGCACTCAAATCTTCATTTGCCATTAGAATTTGCCCTTTATTGGTCTTGGGGTCAAACATCATAAAAGCAGATGCCCCCAAATCTGAACCTGTGTGGCCTATTTTTCCTGATTTGAAATAAGTGATAAATATTCCAGAATTTGGCTCTTTGAGACTAATGTTTTTGATTGCATTATTAGTATTGAAATTCTTGGTATAAAATTCATTCCATGATTTTTTGGTAAGTAATTTACTAGTCCCATTATATCCTTTTATGAGTTCAATTAGATAAAGAGACAGATCTTGGATAGTTGTTTTTAAGCTTCCATCAGGATAGGTTACACAAGAGTAAGGAGGTAAAGGATTATCTTTCTCATCATATAACACACTGTGATGAGTCGTATTTATATCCTTATAAAACCATCCTGTATTATGCATGCCGAGGGGAGTGAAAATATGTTCTTTTGTAAACTCATAAAAGGATTTGTCACTGGCTTTTTCAATTATATACGCTGCCAGTGCTGCTCCTATATTAGAATATTGATAAGTTGTTCCTGCTTTTTGTTTCGAGAAACTTTTTTTTACATTTTTTGTATTGTGGTTAAGGTGTTCATATAAATAGTTTTTTAACGGTGTTTTAGGGTGAATATCATAACTATATGCAGATTCATATATTTTTTTATTATCAATAATCCCAGAGGTATGAGTAGCCAAATGTCGTAATGTAATCACGTTTGAACTGTCAAAATATGGATTTTCAATGGTGAAATTGAGGTATTCATTTATGTTTTTATCCAAATCGACTAGTCCTTTTTCTTTGGCTATCATCAAAGAAATTCCAATAAATGTTTTACTCACAGAACCTATCGGTTGGATGGTGTTTTTTGAATAGTTAATCTTTTTTTCACGATTTGCCAGTCCAAATGTTTCGATCTTAAGAATACTATCACTGTTTACAAGAGAAGTAGCATAACCAGTAAATTTATCGTCTTGTCCTATACTGTTTTGTATAATGAAAAGAGAAAAAAGGAAGGTTGCTATAAGTTTGTTGGTTTTCATAGTTTTACTTTTTTAAGATTGATACAAATAACTATGAAAACCACGTGCCAAGCGTTCCAATGGTTCTATTGGTACTTATTTATCAGAAGGTTGTAGCGAGGATTTGTATTGAGAAGGGGATAGTCCTGTTTCTTTTTTAAAGATGCGATTAAAACTGGTTTTGGATTTAAAACCAGATTCATAAGCAATTCCCAGAAGTGTGATGTTATCAAATTTTGGGGATTTCATTTTTTCTTTTACAGATTCAACACGATATTTATTTACATAGTCATAAAAGGTGGTATTGAGGTATTGATTTAAAAAGGCAGAAAGCTTTTTATCAGAAATAGAAATAGCATCAGCCAAGACGCTCAAAGTAAGATCTTCTTCTAAGAATTTTTTGTCTGTAGACATTACGTTTTCTAATAGCAGTTTTAAGTGCTGTAGTTCCTTGTTATTTACAGTAGATAAATAATCTGTTTTCTTTACTTTTTTATCTTTTTCTGTGGGAGTATTTATTAAAAAATTGGGCAATAATATTTTTGATTGATTAACACCGTAATAGCCTAGGTATCCTAAGTATATAATTACAGGAACAAATGTTAAGTAATCTGTTTCAAAATTTAATTCTCCAAGAATAAATTCATATAGTATAGATGTTATATCAAAACATAAAATAATTAATACTCCTATAAGCATTCGTTTTACCCAACCAAAATCATTTTCTGAAATAGTTGAGAAATTAGCTTTCATTGCATTTTTATAAATGTAAGACGAGTGTAGAGAAAGGAGGGTGTAAAAAATAAAATAAAATAGAAGTGCAATAACAATCAGATCACTATGATCATTAAAAACTGATAAATATTCAAAGATAAATTCTCTCTTAATGATTGAAACTACAAAAGGAATTGATATACATAATAAATAGAGTAGGGCAGGGATAAAATGAACAAAATACTTTTTTATTAGTTTCTTTTCTTTCTCAAATAGGGATTTGATATAAAGAAAAATCAAGGGACCCATAAAAATTTCAATAATACTATTTCCTATAAAAGTTAGAATATATAAACTTCTTAATTTGTGTATTTGTGCATACCCATGAATAATGTATAATAAGGTTATAGAAAAGAATAATAAAAGTAATTTCTGAGGTAGTTCTCTGGTCTTTGATTTTACCAATAGCAATATTATAAGTGCATTAATGACAATCCCTGTAGTTAAAAAAAAGACAATTATTAAATTCATGAGTTATAAGAAAAAACGAATGATCTACTGCTTGATTAAGAAATTAAAGGATAAATATACTATTTAGATGGTTTTATATAACAATCAAGTTGAGTATCAAAAAACATTATCTGTAAGCAGTATACAGTACAATAATTCCTTCGTTATTAATATCGGTTGGGCGTATATTCTGGCCAGTATTGGAAATAGTTCCGTTAGTATAAGTGACATTAACAGTAAAACCATCTGTATTAAAAGAAGTTACAGCACCTGAAATAATACCTAAGGAGAGGCCATTTTGATCACCATACCGTAAGCCTATTGAATTGGCATTAGAAGCATAACGAGAAATATTATTAATAGAATTACCATGACCGCCCACATAAATGACTTGTTGGGTAATAGAACCACCATCTTGACGGGCAACCCCATTCATAGTACCAAAAGAATTGCGTATTCCTCGGTCATTATTGTTGGTGCCATTATCACTATTAATATTGAAGTTTTCTACATTAGCATGTGCTACAAAAGTAATAGAAGTGGGCTGAAAAGGAAGACTGTTGACATTTACGGCTCCAGCAGCAGATATTTGAAATGCCCCTACATATGTATCTGTGTTATTAGAACCTGATATTTCTTGCCACCCTGTACTTGTATACTTATAAAGTCTTTCTACATCCGTATCATATACCAAAGAACCCTCTATAACTCCAGTAATACCATTACGTTCTGTGGTAGTGGTAGAAGGAATGACCATTAAAGAATTGGCCTCAATTTGCGCAAATACATCTATACTACTAAAGAAAGTAAATATCAAAATAAAACTTCTGATCACAAATGGTCTAAGTGACGTATGTTGAAAATACTTTGATAGTATAAAAACCTTTTTAGAAATCATGATATATGGGGGTTTGGATAAAAAACATTTAAAAAAAGTATAGTATATAGTAAATACTCCTTTATTTTAATTTAGTATGATAAAAATAGTAATTTGTTGATTGTAAAAAAAATCATCGAGGTGTTGATCTAAATAAAAAAACTCTCAAGTTTTAAAAAGTATACTCGAGAGTTTTAGATTATTTTTTAATGTAGAAAAAAATTAGTCAACTCTTTTTAAATCAGTTGATAAATAGAGTTGGCAGCTATTTTTACAAAATCAATTAAAACTATATTTGCGTTTCTTTTTCTTTGCAAAATGATACAAGAGTCCGATAGAGAATCTGGTATCGGTTTCGATAGTAGAAATAGCATCACTATTATAATTCTGTTGCAAAGGACTTTGAACTAATGTATTGAGTGAGAAACTTTTCCAATTTACTTGCATGCCTACTGTTCCTAAAGTAGCATTACCACCAGTATTGAATTTTTGTATGCCATCATCATGTTTATCTGCGGCTTCAAACAAAGTCCCTGTAAACGGAGAAATAACTCCATTTTTTATAGGGATGGTATAAAATAAATACCCGCTAGTATTAAATTGATTTCCAAAAAGGTACTCATCAGAGTTGCGAGTATTTATTTTGTAAGAAGCTTCTGCATTCAACCCCCAACGTCCCATACTAACCGTATAATTAGAAGAAAGTAAAAAATCAAAACTTCCAGTTCCCACCTGAAAGTTACGATTCACGATTTCTCCACGATCAGAACGATCAAATTTACCTGTAGGAAATTTTAAACCACCCCCTATAAGTAACGTTTGTTTGATTGCATTTGTAGAAGGAGCAGCAACCTCTTCTTTTTTTGATTCTTTCTTCTCTAATACATTATAAAACAAGAGAAGGCTAGGGTCACCGATTCCATTAAACTGCAAACTTTGCATGCTACCATTCATATCATTGTTGATATAAGGCACAATAGCATGTAGTTGTAATTTATTAGAAAGTATATACCTACCTAATAATTCTGTACGTATAAATGTATCACTAGAATACTCATCCTGTAGTAAATTACTGTTATACTTTATAGAGGCACTAAAAGCCGCTTGGGTATATCGTAAACCAATATAATGTGTATTAGTACCAGCCAGAAGACCAAAAGATAATCCGCTAAGTTGACACCCACAAATATCACACGCCATGATATTAGGTATTGTTATGATAGATAACAGTAATAGTATAATATTTTTTTTCATCTATTTAAAATTTCACAAACCGTTGATCATCATGTTGAAACTATGCCGGTTGGTATTGATTTTTATCTATTAAATGCCCATTATGGGCTTTCATATTGGATTATTAAATTTTGGATCTGTTAAAAAGGTTTCATCAGTAAGTGTTTTTAGAAAAGCAATAATATCTGCCTGTTCACTTTCTGTCAAAGCAATTCCTAATTGATTATTTTCTGTTTTTAATATAGCATCCAAAGTTTCAGAATCTTTGACTCCATTTGCATAATGCTGTAATACCTCTTCGAGTGTGTCAAAATTAGCATTGTGCATATAAGGGCCTGTTACCTCTATATTGCGCAGAGTAGGAACCCTGAATTTACCGATATCACTATTTGACTCTGTAATTAAAGCACGACCATTATCAGAAAATGTATCAGAAATACCGTTATTTCTAAAAGATTGATCGGTAAAAAGTGAACCGCTGTGACAAGAAGAACATTTTTCATCAAAAAAGAGCATCCCTTTTTGTTCACTTTCTGTAAAAGTCACATTGTTTTCTTGTCTTTGGTACTGATCAAATTTAGAATCATTAGAGATCATCAACAGCATATATTGTGAGAATGCTTGTAATATTCTAGGAGATGTAATGCTATCTACATCAAAGGCTTCTTTAAAAAGTTGACGATATTCATCATTTCGATTTAATTTTTCAACAACGTTTTTTATAGTTTCTCCCATCTCTATATCAGATTCTAGCGCATTAATAGGTACAAAATCTAGGTGAGTAACACCTCCATCCCAGAAGAATTCTTTTCTGAAAGCCATATTAAAAAGAGGGGGCGCATTACGATTACCTGCTTGGCTATTTATTCCTATACTCATAGGATGTACAGGAGAATCTGCAAAACCACGGGATTGTTGATGACAATTATTGCAAGAAATACTGCCATCTGCAGACAGACGAGGATCAAAAAAAAGCTTCCTCCCTAATTCAAAACCTTTTTGAGTAATAGGATTATTCTGAGTAGTATACTTAATTTCGGGAAACCCCTCTGGTTGTATCAGTTCATACGTATCAGTGTCAAGCACTTCATCATTTCCTCCATCATTACTACAGGAAATAAAAAGCAAGCATACCCAGTATATAGATACCAGATATGCATAATTGCTATGTATATTCATACTTTTTATTGATGAACGTGGCTATATGAAAATACCTGATCCAATACATCAGCAAATTGTTTTCCTAAAATAGGAGCATGTACAGAGTATGTGGTAGAAAAATCAACAGACGATGTGTCAAAAAGAGCTTTTGCATTGGCTAATAAGTGAATACTAGGTTCTTGGCTTTCTGCTACGGTTACATCACTATCAAAGTTGAGTGTAATAGTTTTTACATTATTCACAAACTTTGGTGTTTCACCTTCTAGCGGGGTAATATCTCTCCATCCTCCGATATGAATAGCAAACGATTTTTCAGGAATTACAAACCCATCTATTTCATTATGTGCCTGGCTAGAGGTACTAGCATGTCCTTCTATAGCAAAACCTATATAACCAGCATTCCAGTTCCAGAACCAAGCTCCTGCGGCAGGATCCAAAACTCCACCAGCAGCACCTTCTTTTACACCTTCTTCAGGGATTCCTACAGTAAAAGTTATTTTATTATATTTTCCTATAGGAACATTTTGTAAAATAGTAGCCGCAGATGCAAAATCACCTTCTTTTATATGATAAACTCCTTTTGCATCTGCTGCAGAAATAGAAATTTCATCTTCAAAACGTTCTCCATTAGGTCCTTCTAGGATTATATTGGTTATATAATATCCAAAAGAAGTTATGTTGAAATCCTGATTATCCGCAGTCTTGTAGCCATATTCCAGATTTTGTTTTTCTACAATATTCATGTCTTTTTGCCCAACAATATTATCCCATTTGATCTTTACAGTACTCACAGCATCCTTATTAGATGCACCATCATCATCACTACTACAGCTTATGGCAAAAAAGGCAAAAGTTAATACAATTAATTTTATAGTTGACTTCATTTTTAAATATGGTATTATAGGTATACAATTGATTGTATACCAGTATGAGAGCAATTCTTTTTATAGAGAATACTCATCAATGTTATTATTAGATAGATACTTGTTATCCCATTTTAATGTTGAAACTGGGCGCATAGAAATTAAATTTATTAGCGCTTTTTCAAAATTTAAATGATATTCATTCAATGTCATGATCAAGAAAATGCATAACTTTTATAGGTAGGCATGGATAAAATCAATTTGAACTAAGTTTTATAACCGATTATTCAATTGAAATTATTGTTCATGCAAGGCATTGAATATATGTTGGAAACAGAATTATAATCCTCATAAAGGATATAATTACAGCAACCAAAAATTAAAAAGAAGACTATATAAATTCTGGAGGGTGTTCTATAGTATTGGTGTATAAAAAATTATAGGTAAATGAATACGAGGTAAAAACCATTCTTTCACCAGAAGTGATTATATTATTTTCGATATCAATATCTTGTTTCTGAAAATATAACGGAAGAAAGGATTCTGAAACTCTAAAACTAGTTGCCTTATTATCAGAAGTGTTTTTTTCTTTCAGTTTACTCATTAAATAACACTTTCCGTTACATTGTAGTCTAGGGCGTTCTTTATTGATACAGTAATTTTCTATAATGTAATCCAGATTGAGTTGGTAATAAAAAAAAGGAGCCATCTCCATCACTGGTCTTAGTGTGAAAGTTACTAGTAGTAAGAAAGAAAATACTATACGCACCCGTATTTTTTATACAAAAATACAAAGCTTTTTTTGTCTGAGTAACAAGAGAAGGGTGATTTTTTTAAAAAGATAGTTCAGTTTTGTTATTTTTTGATTTTAAGTAACTCATAAGTGTTGTTTTATGGGGCTAGATGATGAAATGGAACAATCAGAGAATTTTATAAGTATTTATTTGTGGTAATGATTATTTTTGGATTCAGTAAATAATGATAAAGGCTTCTATGTTACTAAACACTTCCTTTCCTTTTACCACATCGTATAGAGTTCATATACTGATAGGTATAACTGTGGGTTCTTTGCTGGGATTTATTCTAATTTTTTTACAGCCGTTTAATATCAATAATTTTGATCATTCTTATAAAGAAATATTATTTATGGGATTCGGACTTATAAAATTTGTGAATTATATGGGAGCTCATTTTGTAGAAAATTATTTTTATAAAAGGAAAAAAACATGGGTCTGGTGGAACGAAGTTATGTTTCTTATTCTTTCGTCAATATCAGGAGCTATTTTTGGGTATCTGTACTTAGATATAGTTTTTGAGAAACAGCCATTATCACTATTCAGGTTATTACTTTTTTGCTCCTATATCGTTTTGCCTGTTTTGCCATTAATTATTTTTCCAAAATTAGTATTACGTTATTTTTTTAGTAAAAACTCAATACAAGATTCCCAAGAGATTATTGATAATGATCAAGATAAGGTGATTGAGAATATAACATTGGTAGGTGATAATCATAAAGATGAGTTTACTATTCCTAGAGAACAACTATTATATGTGAAATCAGTAGATAATTATGTAATGGTTTTTTATAAGAGTGATACAATTCAAAGGGTAATGTTACGGGGTAAATTATCAGCTATTTTGACACAAGCACCGTTTCTGATACAACCACATCGTTCCTACTTGATTAATCCTAAACATGTCTTTGTGATAAAAGGAAACTCTCAAAAAGCTACATTGATTTCAAAAGAGATAGAAGAAGCCATTCCCATTGCGAGAACCTCATACAAAACAATAAAAAACGTATTCAATTAGTCCCTTTTGCATAGACAATTCATACCAAAACCATTCTATTAATCACTAAAAACACCAACTAATCACTTAATTTTTTTACTCAAAAAAAGAACCCTTTAGTTTGTGTCATCAAAATAATATGACATGAAAAAAGTGATTAAGATTACAAGTTGGATTTTATTAATTATAGTAGTAGCAGTTTTTGGATTCGGAATTTACAAATACCAAACTGATGCTATGATACGAGCGATGATTCAGGAAGATGAATCAAAGCTATATTATTATCCATCAAAAGAAATGGCATCATTAGAATCATTTAATTACTCAGAATATAAATTACAGGTAGAAGACTCTATAACAATTTATACCTATCATTTTAAACCATCAATCAAGCATAGAGGAAATGTATTTTATATTCATGGAGCAGGAGGCAATGCTACGGTAAGTGCAGGTTTGATCAAACCATTGGTAGATAATGGTTTTTCTGTGTATGCGGTAGATTGGCGAGGGTATGGTAAATCCAAAGGAAAACCAAATTATAAAGGAGTTTTAAAAGATAGCGAAGTAGCTTTTGAAGATTTTATAAGTAAAACTCAAAACGATACACTCAAAACTATAGTATATGGCATGTCGTTAGGAGGACAATTGGCAATAAAAATCACAAGAGATAATCAAGATAAAATTGATGGCCTTGTTCTTGATAGTAGTTTTGAATCTGCACAAAAAATAGCGATTGATTATGCACCTTTTGAGTTTATAAAGGACAAGCATAGAAACCACCCCGAAAAATTTAATCAAGATTACGTAGGAGTTAGAGATATAAAGGATATACATAATATGCCAAAATTGATTATTCATAGTAGACATGATCAAGGAGTACCTATCAGTCATGGTAGAAACCTATTTGAGAAAGCAAAAGAGCCTAAAGTGTTTTGGGAAACTGATAGCCCACACATAATGACACTTAGAGATTATCCCAAAGAAGCGATTAAACGTATTACCGAATTAATACAATAGTTTTGTGAGTTGATAAAGAGTTCATATTTTTGAAATTAGATTAACTCTTTATCAACTAACAAAAAAAGAATGTACAAATGAGAATTATAGTAGCTTCAGTAATCGTAATATTTTTATCATTTGGTTTTACAACCATCCATAAGCGAAAAAAGATAGTAGGGTATTGGGAAATATATAAGGTCGAGGTAGGAAGTGATAGAACTATAGAGAGTCGGAATAAATATATTATTTTACATGAGGATGGAAGGTTAGAAGGAGGACGAATCGGAAGAGTACCTAAGAAAAAAGGAGCTTGGAAATATGATCGAAAAAATAATATACTCACATTGTCATCTGAGAAAAAAAATAAAGATGATGGGGATTATAGTATTTTACAACTAGATCATTCTCAAATGAAAATCAAAAAAGATTCTGTTTTTGTTTTTTTTGAAAAAATGGATAAAAACCCAGTGGAAACAAAAGATAAATAAGTTTTTTTAAAAATTACACACGTTGTGTCTTAGTACCGTAATAAGGTCACAGTTACCTAATGTAGTGTTTTATGATTCTTACTTTTTTTTAATGTTACGCCTCGACCTCCAAAAAGATGAATTGCTATTGCGTTAAACTCATCTTGAACAGTTTGTATATCTATATGATATTGGGTTCCTATTTGTTTTAGTAATTTATTTACTTTTATATTTTTATCAATTGCAATCCCTGCCATTATAAAAACTACAATTACAATAACCCCAGCAATAGAAAGCTCTACTGTTTTTATGGTTTCATACGTACTATAATCAAAGCTTCGTCCTGCCAGAAAAATATTGTGTACAAGAAAAAGTACAGCGATAAATATAAAAGGTATTTTCACATAACTTTCTATGGCAACAGATCTGCTGTACAAAGTGAGTATATCTTCTAACTCACTAGAGGGTACATTATTTACAATGTGCATTTTTAGATCTTTCTTTTCTTCTGTTTTATTACTATACGCCATATTATTAAGTATTGTATTGAATTAATTTTCTTTTTAACCTTTCTCGTTTATTATTTTTTGATGTAGAATATGTTGTTTTTATATTGTATAGATAGTATGATCTAAAAATATAACAGTATATAGGTGTGTGTCGTGACGGCTTGTAATGTTACGAAACTATCTCTCTTTTTTTTTGTAACTAAAAAAACTTTTACAATTCACGGGTTTTTACGTGGTTTTTGTAGCGCTATAATCTGTAACTTTAAGAGTGTAAATAATTAATAGTTAATAAACTAAAGAATCATGGGCGCATCAGCAAACTCTAATAACCTAAAAAATGGATATCCCACACCAGGACCACAAACTCCATCTGGGCAAGATGTGATGAATCACGTTTTTTTTATGTCTCAGACAGAATGGAAAAACGCACGAGAAGAAAACAACTATGATCTGGTAATTATCGGTACAGGTTTTTGTGCCTATGCAACAGCCAGAAGAGCATTAGAAAGAGATCCTTTTTGTAGAATTTTGATTATAGAGAGAGGCCCTTTTTTCTTACCCGAGCATTTTCAGAATTTACCATTACCTTTTGTCAATACCCTAGGAGGATTATCAGAAACTTTTCCGTGGACTCTATCGTCTAAAACAGCAGAAGGTCCAGGAACAATAAAGTGGCAACATGGTATGATTCCGTTTTTTGGAGGCAGATCAACCATGTGGAGCGCATGGTGCCCCAAACCCACAGAAGATGAAATGGATGGGTGGCCACAAGCCACTATCAACGCTGCCAAAAATAATTTTGAATCTGCAGAGAAATTATTGCGAGTACAAATGGCAGATGAGATCGATGCTAATAGAACAGGTGCATTATTAGAATTGATAAGGAATACCAGACCTGTTTATGGAGAATTACAAAAAGAAATACAAACTCGTTTAGCAAAATACGGAACAGATGTAGAAGGGATTTATAGAACCCAAGCTGCCCCATTGGCATCGGCAGCAGAAAATGTAGATGGAATTGATTTTCAGAAATATGCAATCCCAGGAGAGCTATTACAATTGGGTGTAAAACAAGAAGCATTGGTGCAAGAAAATAAAGGTGCACGAATGGATATTGTAGCCGATTGCGTAGTAGAAAAAATCTACCAGCAAGATGGGCAGGCTACCGCATTACAAACCTCTAGAGGGGTATTGCCATTAGGAAAAGCCAAACTGGTTCTTGCTATGGGAACACTACCACCAGCTACATTAGTAAGAAACTCTTTTCCCAATGCTGTAAACCCAGGAACTAGATTCTCTGCACATTTTATTACCTCTATAGTGGCACGAGTGCCTAAGAAAGATTATAAAGCAAGCAAACTATTTGGCGAATTAGAAATAGGAGCTTGTTATATTGCAGGAACAGATAATGACTATAAAAAGCAATATCATATTCAACTAAGCGTACTAGCAGACGAAAAACCAATTAAGAATGCAGGAACAGCCTTACGCTATATGCCAGATGTTGTAGCTACCGCCTCTATGGCTCAGTTACTATCCTCAGAAGATCATGTAGTATTTGTTTGTGCAGTGTTGGGAGAGTTGGATTCTAGAAATAAAAACAATTGGTTTCTCAACAATCCACAAGATGAGAATATTACCACCAATTCACTGCTTCAAATCACAGAAAATGATAGTGATAAAGAAACTTGGGATGCAATGGATAAAGCAACATTTGAGGTTATAGAAGATGCGCTGTCTCCCAATGGTAGTAGTGCCGTAGAATACTGGCATGGTGATCCAGATAGTGGCACATGGGAACCTGTGCGCCCATTACAAAGTCAAATCAGGGTAGATGCATTGGTACATGAATCTTCAACCTTATATATTGGCGAAGAGGAAACTGCACCTGTAGATTTGAATTATCGTCTGCGAAATACAGAAAATGTATACGTTACAGGGGGCGCACTATGGCCACAAGGAGGTTCATGGAACCCCACAATGACCATGGTAGCTCTAGCTCAGGATTTAGCAGATAAACTAGTACCACAAGAGAGTGCTAATAAACAAGAAAAAGTCCTTGATTATGCAGAGTAATATTGATTATTATTTTTGATTGTAAGTAAGGAAACAAGATACTATAGTGTGTTAAAAATCAACATGTAGTAAGGGTATTGATTTTGAAGAAAATCAATTTACAAGCAGGGTGACATCCGTGTAGGGGAGTCACCCTGTTTTATTCTTCTAGTAAAGGTTGAATTATGGGTCAAGTTAAGAATGATAAATATTTGGTTTAAAAAACTGAAACTCTGTGTAAACCTCTTTGAGTTCCTAAATTTATAGAGGTTTGTTTGATTTTTATGTAACCTTATACAATATTCAACAGTCAAACTGGATAAACAGAAGGAGTAATAAATCAAAATAATATGAAAACACAAAGTCATTTTTTTTTACAATAAAGACAATAGTTAGTATTGCCCAACAAAAGGATGAACAATTTTTTATAAAAACAGATTATTTGGTTTCATTACCTATAGAGTATAACGGTGCTTCTGATAAGAAATGGCCTGTACTTATATTTCTACATGGATCAAGAGAAAATCCAAGCCTCAATGAGGTGAAAAAAGATTTTTTACCTATAAAGTTTACCAAAGATAAAAACCTGCCTTTAATTCTTATTTCACCATCAAACTCTTTTGATAAATGGAGTGTTGATATTCTTAATCAAATGTTGGATGATGTAATAAATAAATATAATATAGACAAAAACAGGATTTACCTTAGCGGTCATAGTTTAGGGGGGTGGGGAACTTGGAATTGGGCTTTAGAAAATCCAGAGAGATTTGCAGCAGTAGTACCTATTTCGGGTTGTTTTCAAGGAGATATAAAAACCCCATGGAGGTTAAGACATTTACCCATTTGGATATTTCATGGAGAAAAAGATGAAAATACAAATGTAAATTGTAATATAAATACAGTAAAACATATAAATAAATATAATGGGAAGACTAAAATCACAATATACCCAGATGCAGGTCATGATATTTGGGAATTGCCATTTATAAAAAATAACTTAATAGAATGGTTATTAGATCAGAATAAGATCAAGAATATTCCAAAACATAGTCTGTTGGGTGTAAACAATTATAAAAAATATACTGGGCGATATACATTAATTGATAACCCGAAAGACACGATACAAATTATTTATAAGGATAATCAACTTCAATTAATACTTCAAAGTAAAAATTCAATTTCTTTATCTTTAGATACAAAGGATGAGTTTTATGTGGACCTAGCACCTTGGGCATGTTTTGACCCCTATAAAACAAGAGTAATCTTTTAAATTTGGATTATTAATTATGCTACTCTATTTTTCATTAAAATTAAGTGTTTGTCTTTGTTCCATTTTTCCATAGGAGTTATTCTTCCCAATAGTCCATGATGCCTTACGTTGTTATAGAAAACCACATATCTTTTTAGTATTTGTTGAATCTCTCCAAATGTTCTATACTCAAATCGTTGAAAGACTTCTTTTTTAAGTATTCCATGATAAGCTTCTACATGTGCATTTTCCTCTGGTGTAGCAACATGAGTAAACTCTAATTTTGTCAGA
>NZ_PGUB01000098.1:0-15451 GCF_002924285.1 Aquimarina sp. I32.4
ACATATCTTTTTAAGACCAAAAGCTACAGAGGGGTCAATATGACCAGAATGGGGGTCAGTATCCATAGAATATCCAGGCAGACAAACCGCAGGTAAAAAAATATTTCCATCATAAGCACGCCAAATACGCCGCCTGAAAGATTTATAAGAACTAATTACCCTAACGATTAATAAGTGTTGCGGAACTAAATTTTTCATTACATATTTTTAGGTGTTTTTATTGAGTTACTTTTTATAATTAGGTCTTGTTCAAAACAAAGGTAGTAAAATAAATAATTTTGGTGTCATGCATGACATCCTTTTTTGTATTTGAAATGCAAAAATTTGTCCTTATGGACAAAACAGATTTTACAGAACAACATAAAGCTATAGGGAAACGTATCAAAGAATTACGCATAAAAGCAGGGTATTCCAGCTATAAGAAATTTGCGATTGAACATAATTTTGAAATGAAAAGTATTTGGCGTTGGGAAGCAGGAACAAACTATAAATTAGATACTTTGCTCAAAATCGCCGAAATTCATGGAATTACCGTTTCTGAATTGTTAAAAGATATAAAATAATCCTTGTCCTTATGATGGGGGGATTTTATAAAGCGATCTAATACCAGTTCTGATTTAAACTTTTTTGATTCTGGCGAAAAATAGTTATTTTTTGATCAATTGAAGTGTTTTTATAGCGAATTGAAAAAAATTTAAACCACTTCTTTAACCATAGTAATGCTATGCTAAAATTAAGCCCCTTTTTTTTACTGTACTTTCAAACTTTATAACAAAGCTCTAATGAATGAATGGAGTTAATGAATTCATCACTTTTCTAATCCTTTTTTTAAGACCTTCTGTATTCCTGCTAGATGATCACTAAATTGCATCATTTGGGCTAATACTTGTGCCATTTCGTTTTTGTCTCCAAAGCCTTTTAATTTATTATTCTTGATAAAAGTTTCTTTGATAATTTCCCAACGAGTATGCTCTTCATTTGTAATGATTTGAGTCATTTCTTTATATTTGAGCAAGTTGGCTTCGGCTGCGCTGGTCAATGTTTGAGATTCATTTTCATAATGAGAGAGTAAAAGTGTTTGTAATTCTTTCTCATTCATTATAGGAACCACCTTAGAGACTAGCTTGCTCATATCTCTATAGGATCCTTGTAGTTTGAATGAAGGTTCTGTGCGATATGCATCCTCCATCGCGGCAGATTTTATATAGGTTTCGTTTACTTTGAGCACCGTGTCTCTTATTGTGACTACTTTTTTGAGTACAGAAACATAATCTTGTATTTCTTGTTTGGTATGATTTCCTTTGAGTTCAATGCCTTCTTGAGAACCTTTTTCAACAATCTCAATAAGCTGGTAGATATCGTCAAAATATTTACTGCTTAATTGGTGCAGTACGGGATTAGAGGTCAGTGCATTCTCGATGAGGCTTAATTTGAAAAGATCAGCAGTATCACCAATTATGTCTCCCAGATTATAAATATCAGCACGATTGGCTAACATATCAGGGATCTGAAATTTATCACCGCTTTCTGTATATGGATTTCCAGCCATGATTACGCAAAATCTTTTGCTACGTAGGTCATAGGTTTTTGGGTTACCATCATATACTCCTTCTATTTTTCTGGTTCCGTCTGCCAATGAAATGAATTTTTGCAAAAACTCTGGATTACAGTGTTGGATATCATCAAGATATAACATCACATTGTTTCCCATCTCGAAAGCCAGATTGAGTTTTTTTAACTCTTCTCTAGTAGCAGCATTATTTGCAGACATTGGATCAACAGAGGTAACTTCATGACCAATTGCAGGGCCATTAATTTTCATAAATACTAATCCCAGTCTGTTTGCCATATACTCCATAAGTGTAGTTTTACCATACCCAGGAGGAGATATTAGTAACAACATACCCATTCTATCGGTACGTTTATTCTCGCCCACACTACCTAGTTGTTTGGATAGGTTGTCTCCAAATAAAGGAAGGTATACTTGGTCAATTAATTTGTTTCTTACAAACGAAGAGAGGACTTTGGGTTTGAATTCACTTAACTTAAGGTCTTCTTTTAATTCCTCGGTTACTTTATGTTTTGCTTCACGATAAGCATTAAAAGCAGGGACTTCTATTTTTGTGTATTCTTTTAGTGTCGAAATAAAACTATGGTAATTAAACTCGAATACACCTTGATCAATGGTTTTATGACTTCCTTTTAGGTCATCGATGTCTTGTGAAGGGTTGACATGGATGATTTCTGAGGTGGATTCGTCTTTAAATAGTAAGATAGAGACAACTTCATGAGCGTATTGAATCTGGGATGGATGATGCGTTTTTATGTAAGAAGTAACCCATTGTAAGGCTAGATTTATTCTGTCATTCCAATTAGTGTTTCCATTGGTGCGCGTTTTGTTGTCTAATTGAAGGGCGTCTTTAAATTTGACAAATACTTTTTTCTTTTTGAGTGTAGCAATAAAAGTTTCAGAAAGTTCATTTGCAGTTTGACTAATACAAAAGGTGTGATTGTTTTGTAGTTCGTTAAACAGATAAGTTGCAATATTATTCGTGATCTCTTTTGTGTTGTTGGTTTCTTGAATCAGGTTTTTGAGTAGTTCTGAATCAAGGATTTCTGATTCTAGATGGGTGATTACTTTGTGATACTCGTCACTATCAGGAAAAACGTCTAATACTTGTCCAGAAGCTTTAATTGTAGTGTCCCAATACGTTTGTTTATCGGGGTTTTGACTGTACCAGAAATATTGTGCAAGAGCTCTGGTGTTTGGTGTGAATCGTAGTAACCCCAAATCGTGATCTAAGGTGATTAATACTTTAAGAATTTTGCAAGCATCAATATCATGAACTCCCTTTATATACCCCTCTGCATAATTTTTACTGCTTTCAGATTTTACGAGTTCTAGTAACTCTTTTTCGTTGAATGATGTAAGATCTCGGTTTGTTATTTTTGTTGTAGATTGTGATACATCAACAAGATTATCAGTCTGATTTGTGTTTTGGTTATAGGTGGTATAGATTTTATAAGCCAGGTAGCTCGCTCGATAAATGTATTGATTTTCTGAAATTAACTCTTGATCCCAGTATTTCTTTGATTTTAGTAAAACCTCATTGGTGGTCTCTTTATAAAAATCGGTTCCTGTAAGGTGATATGCCAGCGCGTTATTTTTGTATATGATGGTTAAATCTAGTGGTTGTTTATTTACACCAAATTTGTGTTTACCTAGTTTGATAATGTTTTCTCCATCTTCATAGAGATCTTGTTTGTCTTTTAGTTTTCGTGTAGCGTCTTCTTTGGCAACTTTTAAGGCAGTTTCAATAGTTTCTGCTTTACCAGCATCGTCTAGTTCTTTTAATTGAGATATGATATCCCTCAATTTATTGATCATTAAATCTGATGCAAAATACCCGTTGATATCTAGTGCAGACGCAAAGCTGAGTGCTTTCTTTGTGACTCCTTTTAGGATTCTTTCTGCGGCATTTTCTAGTGCAACAGCCTTTTTGTTTCTAGCTTCTATCAAGCTATTTTTGCGAGCTTCAAAAGCATTATAAACTTCTTCTCGTTTTTCTATAATGAGTGTGATAAAATCTTCAAAATCGGCAAATCGCCCTTCTAAATCTTCTAATTGAATAGATATTTTGTTTAATAACTCATCAGTTTTTTCTGGTGTATTGGCAATATCAAGGTAATTGATAATACTTTGATCTACAAGTTTAATCTGTGCAGCAAATTCTGCGTTAGCTTCTTTGCTTCCTAGAGACTTGATTTTGTTTTTGATCCCTGCTTTAAGCTGATTGATGGTTGCAAAAATCAGAGAGATATTATCGATAATTTTTGTAGAATGTGAGGTGTCTTCTATCTGTAGGTTGGAAACAATGTCGATCAACATTTCTAGATCGGTAGCAATTTGAGTTACCTCTTCTTCTAGTTTTTTTGCATTGATTACTTTGTTGATTTTATCGAGTTCGATTTGTTTTTCATCTACTCGATCATGATAGGGGAGTAGTGATTTATCATCTAATAAAAACTGAACACATCGTTGTGATATTTTCTCTGATTGCTCTGCAATTTCTGTTTCTAAGGTTTCAATAAATTGCTTGTCTACATATCTAATATCATTAAGTCCTATTACTTCTCCTCTTAAGGTGCGTAATTGCGATAGAACAGATACAAAATCATCGATAGCACGAAAAGAGCTACTTTTTATTTTACCAAAAATATGTGTTGCTTTATCCTCAATTTCTTTAGTAATAGTAGAAGCTGTTTTACGTAATTGAACTACTTTTTCAAATTCATCAATCGCGGCATTGGCGGCGCCATTAATTTCTTCTAGAGGAGTATCAAGTCTATATGTCTCTTCTTCTCTAATCCAATAATAACTGTCAATGATATCATTAGAAAATTTAGCGAGATCGTCATATAATCCGTCATAATTATCTTCTTTACTAAGCAGAGTGATCAGCGCATTACACTCTGCCATGGCTTTGACTATGTCTTTATTGCCAATTTTGTAAAGAAGGGTGTCGGTATGTTTTGATGGTAATACATCTCCTTTTATAAAAGGGGTTTGCCAAATTTGTATTACATGGTGTTTTGTTTGTTCATTTTCGGTTCTGAAATAGCATAATTCGCCATGTTCCAGAATTGTAAATCCATTACAGATAATAGGTGTTTTTATTTCTTGTTCTATGATATTATACGACATAAGGGTGTATAACCCCTTATTACTTTGATAAAATACATATAAGAAATCTTCTCCGTTGGGAGAACTTATTTTTTCCTGAAACTTAACATTGGATACCTCATTGGTAAATAGCTTAAAATCTCCAGATTGCAGATAATATCCGTTGGGATATATGATTCCCTGATCATCAGGGAGCAATATACAGGAATCTTTTATGCTGTCAATTTTTTTGACTTCCTGTATTTTATGGTTGTATACAAAATGACGGGGGTTTTCTTGAAAAGGTTTGATTTCTAACGCAATAAGATTTCCTAAGTCTGCAAAGCGATATTGTCCATCATCTAGTGTCTGATCTATGTGCTCTACAGCTTCATCAAGAATACCTTTACCTTCATCTGTGTTATCTTCTATTTTGATGGTTAAATCACCTCCTACAGTTTCAACAAAAACTTTATCAAGAATAGAGATATGAGGGTGTGTACCGTAGCGGTGCATATCCCGAGTAACTTCTGTCCAATTAAACTCATGTTGTTTAGGAAACTTGAATTCATGCTCACTGCGATTATCTACATAGGTAAGTTGTCCTTCATTAATCAACCATTTAAAGGTTTTGATATCTGAGATACTATCACTAAGCTGAAATACCATATGCAAATAGTTGCCAACAATTGCAAATTTTGAAAATACGGTATTGCGATAATATTTATAGAGATTAGTGAATTCACCAATGAAGATAGTATCATTGATTAAGTCTAAAGGCTTTGCAACAAAATGATTATCGGTATAAGTATAGATACTAAATACATCTGCAAGTGTAATCTCGGTACGTAACCCAAAATGAACATTATATCCAAAAAGACAATATTGACCAATGGTAACAATATCTTGAGCTATACAGTTATGTTCTGTATTAATGCGGTTATTTGCAATTAACTTGGTTTCTACATTACCAAAAACATCTTTACGTGCGTCATTAAGTCGTATAAGGCGATTTTGGAGTTCTCCTTTATGTTTTTGCAAACGGTTTTGGATGATCTCATAAGTGCCCCCATCCAATTGAGTATGTTGATTGTTGTTTTCTTCTTGCATATGATGATACTCTAGTGTTTAATCAGAGTGATTTAATGAGCTAGTTTCTTTTTTTGAATGAGAAACAAATAGTATCTTTTTTGATAAGTAAAGACAAGAGTGTCTTTGCAAATAAGATTGATTTCTCTCCTTGAGTCAAGGAGAGAAATCAATACTGTTTTATTTCAGTTTTTTATCAGATAACCCTAACCCTTTGGCAAGATTAATTAGGTTTGTAAACATGTTATTTTCTGATGGATCGGTGGTCTTTTGCTTTAACTCTAGTAAAAGATTGGCTATTGTAAGGTTTTTGATATCCTCTGAAGAGATTCCGTATTGAGTTGCAAATTCTTTAATTTTTTGCAATAGATTTCCTTTTACGTCATCACTACCTAATATTGCATCTTTTACATCTTGTATATTATCAGAATGTTTTACAAGCCTATCGATTCCTTTTGCTTTTGTGATTTGACCTACAATTTGATCAAAGAACATGGTTTCTCCTCCTACAATATCAATATTTGCGGCTTTAAGAGCTTCTCCGATTACTTCTGCTTGTGCATCAGCAATTTCTTTTTGTATATTGATATGTGCAAGGTCTACTTGTAATTCTTTGTCTAGACGTAGTTTGAATTCTTCGTGCTCTTTACCTACACCATCTAATTTTTTCATGGCCTCGGCTTTTTCTTCGATTCCAACAGCTTCTGCAAGTGCAATTTCTTTGTTACCTTCTGCTTCTGCGAGTGCTTTTTCTTTAATTACATGTGCTTCTGCAACCCCTTCTTCTTTTACTGCTTCTGCTTTGGCAAGTGTTCCTGCGGCTTCTGCTTTGGCTGTCTTTTCTATAATGTTCGCTTCAACCAATCCTTCTCGTTCTCTGGCATCTGCTTTTGCATGCATAACTTGCGCTTCAGACATCCCCATTGTTGCTTCTTCTTTGGCCTGTGCTTCTGCTAATGTTTTACGAGCCTCTGCTTCTTTTTCACTAGCTTCTTTTTGTGCTTTTGCTTCGATATTGATTTCTTCGGCTTTTTGCTTGGCAGCTTCTTTTTGAGCTTCTGCAGCCTTGATAGTAGTAATTAAAGCTTCTTGCGCATTGGCTTCTGCAATTGTAATTTTTACTTGTTTCTCTCGATCAGCAGTTTTAAAAGCTTCAATGTCTTTCATGTTTTCTTGCTCTTCAACGACCCCTTTTTCTAATGTAACTCGATCGCGAATCACATCCTGAATATTTTTCTTCTCTACTTCAACTACTTTTTCTTTTTCGATTTGTGCTAATGTTACAATACGTTCACGTTCAGTAGCTTCTAGCATTCTATCTTTTTCTACTCTTTCTGTTTCTACAGCATCTGTACGTTGCTTGTTTTTGGCTGCTACAATAATCTGGCGTTCCATGTTTTCTTCTGCTACTTTTACTTTTTCTTCTGTAGCAATGCGAGCAGTTTCAGATTTTAGGCGTTCCTCTTCAGCAACTTTTAAAATTTCGGCTTCTTCACGAGATTTAATGTTAGAGATTTCTCGTCTTTGTTGTTCTTCTTTTTCGGCTAATTGTTTGTCTAATTCAAGAATTGCCTCTCTTGCTTCTACATCTTGTTTGCGAATTACTTTTTCTTCGTCACGTTTGATGAGGTTAGACTTGATATTTTGAGCTGCGGTGAGTTCTGTTATTTTTTTGATTCCTTCAGAATCAAGGATATTGTCGGGTTTTAAGACATTGAGTGCCGTTTGTTCCAGATCATCAATAGCACAGTCATCCAGAATGTAACCATTAAGGTCAGTTCCTATAATATTTATGATTTCATCTCTAAATTCTCTTCTGGCTTCATATAATTCAACAAATTCGAATTTTTTCCCAACTGTTTTTAATGCTTCAGAGAATTTAGCATCAAAAAGACTACGTAGTGTGTCTATTTCTGATGCGCGGTTACAACCAATAGTTTGAGCAACATTAATAATATCTTCAACAGATTTATTTACACGTACAAAGAAAGCTACTTTGATATCTGCTCTGATATTATCTTTACAAATTAACCCATTGACACCTGTTCGTTCGATTTCTATTTTTTTAATAGAAATATCCATGATTTCAATTTTGTGCAATACAGGGATTACATATAATCCTTTGTCAAAAGCTACAGATGTGCCCCCAAAACCAGTACGAACCAGAGATTCTCCTTGCGGAATTTTTCTGTAGAATATAGCGATTATTATAAAGTATAGTACGATGAGAAGTACTAAGGCTACCACCACTATGATGGCAATATTTGCAAGGTTGCTCATAAATATTAATTTAAAGGTTGAATGATATAAAGTTGTTTATTTTTTACTTGATTTATGATCTCTACAGGGGTATTGGCAGGAATTTCTATTCCGTTTTTAGATTTTACCATTACTTTGATAGGATCAGATTGAATTTTTATCTCTAGTGTTGTTACTTTTTCTCCAGAAATAGGACTTTGTAAAATTCCTTGTCTGCCTAATAATTCTAGTGCATCCTCTCCTTTATTATTGAAATTGGTGAAGAATCTTTTGAAAGGAATTGTGAAAATCTTGGTCAGAAATAATGCAGGGATGATTCCTCCAAAGAAAAATACAAATCCAAAATCATTATTATAGCTATGTGTTATAGAGGTTCCTGCCATTGTAATTGCCCACCAAAATAATACAAAGAAAGAAAAAGTAAACATGAATGGAAGCCCTACAAAATTAAAATAAATCAAGAATACTTGAAAAAAATTCAATTTTCCTCGGCGACGAATTATATCTTCTTTTTTTACTTCTGTATTGGATATCTCGGGAATATCCAGATTTCCTCTGGCATCAAAACCTGCATCTATATCTGTATCTATGTCTGTATCGATATCTATATCTGCATCAAAAAAATCTAAATCCAATCCTGTAAGTGTGGTCAAAAACCAGTATAAGATCAGTAATCCAAAGAGAACAGTCAATGGTAGATTGACTATTGAGATTGCTATGTCAAATAATTCTTTCAAGGGTTCATTTTTTTTAGTATTAATTAGAAACTTTTATACGAGTTTTATCATAATCCTAATATGTCAAAAATAGATAATATTACCCGCTATATGGTCACTGTATATAGTGATACCTATTCATGATTATTACATTGTTTTATGGGGTTTTGTTTTTATATAATCATTAAGGTATTTTGATAGGCATAGAATAGATTTTTAGTCATTTCTTGCTGCCATCTTGAGTATTAATGTCATTAGTCTAATGTTTATTACCATTGGATGAGATATTTTTTATATTACTCTTTTTTTGAGGAGTCAATACCTAGTTGCTCTTTTAGTTTAGCCAAATCAAGTTCTGCATTTGTTTTTGTAGTGTCTACAGCAGTATCAATTTCTTCGTCAATAGATTTTGAAGTGTTTGCAATGTCTCCATAAGCATCTGCCAATGCTTCTTCTTGGTTGACCTTGTCTTTCATTCGTTCTAGCATAGAGACAGTACTAGAACTATCTATTTCTGCCATTTGTTTATTTACATTTTTTGTAGCTGTAGATACTTTTACTCGTGCTTTTAATGTTTTGAGTTCATTTTCCCACTTACTAATATTCTGTTTAATCGTTTGCACATTTTTTTCTAATTGATCAAGAGAGGTATCAAATTTTTCAGATTCACCTTTGCTACGATTACTATGTTGTAGTGTTTCTTCTTTTTTTATGAGAGCTTCTTTGGCTAATCGATCTGCTTCTGCTGTGTCCAGATCTCCATTTTGAGCTTTTTTTAGAATAAGCATTGCTTTTTGTTGGTAATCTTCTGCTTTTAGAGCAAATTCTTCTGTATCATTTTTGGCTCTTATTGCCAATGCTTTTACTTGCGCCAATGCTTCAAGGCTTTTTTCTAAATCAGTTTTCATATCCCGTATTCCTTGCTCTGTCATCTTGATGGGATCCTCCATTTTATCAATAGCAGAATTTGCTTCAGCTTCTCCTATTTTAAATAATCGTTTAAAAAAGTTCATAGTATTTTAGTATTTTGAATAATTTATAATTTGGTCAGAATATTCACTTAGTAGTAAGCCTAGAGAGTTTAATGAACCTTCCAATTCATTAAGATCCAGGTTTTCTATCCTTAATGTATCTCTAAAGATTACTTTCTCGCCAGATTCATCCAAAACAAAGGCCCCATGTACAATGTCTCGATTTTTCTGAAGTAAATTTCTGTAAATAACTTCGTTCTTATTTTTAATATTGAAAATATGTTGTTCCATAATTAGAATAGGAGACGCAACACCCAGAATCATGTTTTTGATTCCTTCATTTTCTTTGCTAATCATAATAATGCCTTCGGTTATATTTTCATGAGTGATATTATAGTTGAGTCTTAGTAAATAATCTTTTACTAGTTGAAAATAATCTTGCATTTGATGGTTTATTTTTTTGATGATAATTAGTAATTATTTTAATGTTATTTGGGGTATATCAATATTACAAAAAGCAGTATAGATTTTCTATATAGTTTATAGTTAAATTAACAAGGTAATACACAATGACTATCATAGTAATGATGATTTTAAAGTTAATAACAAGATTGAGTTGCTAAAAATTTTAGTAATTCTCTTTTTTTATTATGATAGGGGGCGGTGTGTAAAAAGTATTTCTACTAAAATTAGCATTTTTAAAAAGTATTAGCTAATATTGTTAGTGTAAAAGTACAATTATTTTTTATGATTGCAAATAAAATTAGCAAAAATGTCTTTTTTTGGAAAAAATATAAAGAAAATCAGAAGTGTAAAAGGTTTAAGTCAACAAAGCTTTGCTGAGCTATTTGATTTAAAAAGAGGGACTCTAGGGGCATATGAAGAGGGCAGGAGTGAACCGAAAATAGAAACACTAATTAAAGTAGCTAATTATTTTAGCATTGCAATTGATGATTTGCTAACAAGTGAATTGACAGTAAATCAACTTTTGAAGTTCAAAGGAGATCTTACTACCTATGCCGAGGATCTGAAAAGAGAGAAATTTGCCAGTATTCCTTGTATAACAGAAAATACAGCTCATGATTATATTGCTTTATATGATAAGGAAGGGTTTGTAAAAGAGTTGCCTACTTTGCAATTACCTTTGAATGTTACTAAAGAATTTAGAGGATATACCGTGAGTAATCTCGAAATGACTTCACATGATAAAGGGTTTTATCCCAAGGATATTGTTGTTGGAGAAAAAGTGCCTTCTACGGTAATAAAAAAGTTAAATAATGGAACATTGGTTTTTGTAGTAGTAGAGGAGAAACTAATTTTTAGAAGACTTTATGTAGCAAAAGGAAATGTTATCCTAAGAGCTGATCACAAAAATATAGAAGATGAAAAATATACACTCTCTGATATCAAAGAAATGTGGAGAGTACGATATGTTTTTTTTAGAAGAATACCTGATTTTGGAGATGATGTAGAAGACAAAATCTTGCTTATAGAACAAGAGTTGTTGAAAATGAAAAATCGATTGCCTGAGTAAATTAGCTGAAGAGAGTATATATTACGTATTCAGTTTCTTTAGTTTTTTGAGACATAATTCTATCGTCAAAAAAACCCGTTTCATCTTTTTTTAATCCTATTTCGACAGAATCTACTTTATAAAATAAAAGACCCATTATAGTTTTGTTTCTATAATTAAAGTGAAACAAATAAAGTAAAGATGGAACTCAAAAAAATAATTTTTCTTTCCCTAGTGCTATTAGGAATTACTTACAATTATGGGCAACACCGTATTACAGGGAAAATAGTAGACAATAATAATGCTTCTTTGGTTTTTGCCAATGCTATTTTATACGCAGATAAAACAAATACAGCAATTTTTGCTGTTGCTACCAATGAAGATGGGATTTATCTTTTTGAGAATGTAGAAACTGGACAATATCGTATTGAGGTTTCTATGATAGGATATAAAACGAAGGTTTCTAAGGTCTTTAAGTGTGATAAAAGTACAATGAATTTATCATTTGACTTCTCATTAGACTCAGAACAACTAGATGAGGTTGTTCTTACTTATAAAAAACCGATTATTAGACAAACTGCAGAAAAACTGATTGTAGATATCGAAAAATCAGAAATGATAAATACCAATCTACAAGATGTAATGAAAAAGATTCCTGGTGTAATTGTTACTAATGGAAAACTGAATTATGGAGGGCAAAAGAATATTCGTATACTAATTAATGGCAAAACCACAGATTTTATAGATATGGCTGCATTATTAAGGGAAATGCCAGCAGATAATATCGCAAGTGTAGAGCTAATCCAACAACCAGGAGCAGAATATGATGCCGAGGGATCTGGGCCTATTATTAATGTGATCTTAAAAAAGAATACCAAATTAGGAACGCATGGCAGTATAAAGAGTACGGTGGGATATGTAGAAGATGTTATGTATGGTACTAGTGCATCAATTGCTAGTTATAAGAATAAACTGAATTGGCAGGCCAGTGCAGGATATACAAAATCATCATGGAGAGAAGATTTAATAATCTCTCGTACGGTTTTGGATCAAACCTATGACCAAACATCTATTTCCCCCTATGATCCAGAAACATTTAGTGTACGAGGAGGGATTGATTATTATCTTACGAATCAACACACATTGGGAGTAAGTGTAAATAGGATTGACTCACAATCGGATCGTGTAACAGCCAACACAACTACTATTCTTGATGGCAGTACTGCAACCAGTCTGTTTACAGATAATAGTTTTGATAGAGATAGAAGCACTTTTACAGTGAGTCCGTATTATGAATATAATGATCAAAAAAATAAAATAAGCTTAGATTTCAATTATATCGATTATGAGTATAATAACCAAAATAATCTATTCAAAGTAGGAGAAAGCCCAATAGCGTATCGTAGTCAGCGTTATTTTCAAGAGGCAGCTTATAAAATTTTTACATATAAGGGGGATTATAAGCGCACAGAAAATGATAATTTTAATTGGAGTGCAGGAGCAAAATACTCAAAAGTAGATTCAGATAGTGATCTACAATCATTTACTCACAATGATCAAAGGGTTTTTGTAAATAATGATGATCAGACAAATCGATTTTTGATAGATGAAGATATTTTGGCAATCTACTCAAAATTGAATGCTAAACTTGATAAATGGTCATTTTCTGGAGGTTTGCGTTGGGAAGAAAGTGATACCAAAGGAATATCAGTAACCCAGAATGAAACGAGAACAAGAACAATTTCTAAACTATTTCCAAGTCTGAGTATTGGTAGAGAAATAACCCAAGAATTAGGAGCATCAATTGCCTATAGCTATAGAATACAACGACCATCATATAACTCATTAAATTCTTTTGTATACTATTATGATCCCTATACTTTTGAAGAAGGGAACCCTAATCTGAAACCTGCATTTACAAATAGCTTTAGATTTAATCTTACTTACGAGAATCAGCCATTTTTTAGTGTAAATTATAAAGAAACAACAGATGCATTATTTGAAATTATCACTCAAAACGATACATCAGCAGAAACTTCTCGTTCAGTGCTCAATCTTGCCGAAAATAAAAGTTTTGGTGCCAGTATTTTTGCACCATTGGATTTTATAAAAGGGTTAGACGGGTTTTCTGGGCTTATTGTAAATTATAATGAATACACCTCAAAAAAATTAACTCCTGCATTGGATTTATCACAATGGAGTTTGACTTGGTATACCAGTGCAGAATATAAGTTGCCTTGGGGAATTAATTCAGAAATATCTGGATATTATACAACGGGAGGATTAGAAGGGCAAATAGAGCATGAGTGGATGGCAGGTATTGATCTGGCAATAAGTAAGAAATTTATGAATAACCAATTAAAAGTGAGTCTAGAGTTTGAAGAAGTTTTGAACAGGAAATTCCTAGGAGCTGTTACTTATGATAATGTAAATGCAACTATTGAGAATGATTGGGCTCGACAAAATATATATATGCAATTACATTATAGCTTTGGTTCCAAATTTGGTAAAAATAAAAAGAGAAGTAATGTATCTAAAGAAGAACAGGAAAGGATAGATGATGATAATTAACCAATAGTTAAAAGAGTATTGTTAGAAAAGAAATATATAAATTGAGAAATAAGATTTTATATGAATACAAAACTTAATAGGACTGATTGCATACTAATAGTGGCTTTTTATGTAATATCAGCGTTGATGAATTGTATAGACTATTATAAAAGAGATCATAGTTTAATAGAATATTTTGTAGATATCCCAACAGCTACTATTACATCTTTTTGCGTTGTTTTACTCTTTATGTATTGGTTAATACCCAATTATTTAATAAAAAAACTTAAATATGTGCAATTCATAGTCTTTGCAGTTGTAGCACTCTGTTTTTTTGGAAGTATTGAATATATAGTAGGCTTTTGGTCTGGAGATAATGATTGGAGTAAGTTTCCTAGATGGTATAATCTAATTTTGATCAGTATTTCTAATGCTTCTAGTGATTCGGGGCTTATTTTTGGGGTATTATTGACTAAAAAGTTTTATGAAAATCAAGTGCATTTTTTTAAGGTTCAAAAACAACAAAAAGAAAATGAACTAAAGTTGCTGAGATCACAAATAGATCCACATTTTTTATTCAATAATCTCAATACTCTTGATGCATTGATTGATAGAGATACCATAAAAGCCAAAGAATATATCAATCGATTATCTTTGATATATCGATATTTGATTCTAACCAAAGATGCTGAGGTGATGGAGCTTTCTGAAGAAATTAATTTGGCAGAAAATTATATTTATTTAATGCAGACCAGATTTGGGAAAGATTATAATTTTAGCATAGAGAAGAAAGTATCTCTTGATGATAAGTTTATCCCTACTGGAGCAATACAAACATTATTAGAAAATGTAGTAAAACATAATAAAGCAGTTCATGATACTATTATAAATGTTGTTGTCAGGGTTGAAGAGAAATGGTTAACGGTAAGCAATGATAAGTATACAGGATACTCAGAAGAAGAATCATTTGGTACAGGGTTAGAAAATTTAAGAGCACGCTACAAATTATTATCAGATACAAAGATACATATTACTAATACTACATCATTGTTTGAGGTAGCGATACCTATTATTAAATTAAGTGATGAATCCTAAGGCTATGAAAATACTGATTTTAGAAGATGAAATCCCAGCATATCAAAAATTGATATCATATTTGGAAGCATATTTTGATAATGAAATTATTCATGATTGGGCTCGTTCTGTAATAGATGGAAAAACGTTTCTAGAAACCAATACCTACGATTTCTTACTGTCAGACATTCAATTATTAGATGGTTTGTCGTTTGATATCTTTGACTCGGTAACTTTTGATTGTCCAATAATTTTTTGTTCAGCACATGATGAGTATTTGTTTCAAGCTTTTAATACAAATGGTATCGCATGTTTTGACCCCTATAAAACAAGAGTAATCTTTTAAATTTGGATTATTAATTATGCTACTCTATTTTTCATTAAAATTAAGTGTTTGTCTTTGTTCCATTTTTCCATAGGAGTTATTCTTCCCAATAGTCCATGATGCCTTACGTTGTTATAGAAAACCACATATCTTTTTAGTATTTGTTGAATCTCTCCAAATGTTCTATACTCAAATCGTTGAAAGACTTCTTTTTTAAGTATTCCATGATAAGCTTCTACATGTGCATTTTCCTCTGGTGTAGCAACATGAGTAAACTCTTGACTTGAAATT
>NZ_PGUB01000099.1:0-15354 GCF_002924285.1 Aquimarina sp. I32.4
AAAGGTTCATGTTTACCTATAATGGGTTCTTCCAATAAGTTGTGAACAATAACACCACAATAAAAGGGATTTCTGAAATAATCACTTAATTTTTTGGCTCTTATTTTTACTCCCTTTCTTTCTATTCTTTCGGCAATCTCTCGATAGGTCATGTTTTTATGAAGCTTCCATTGAAAAGCTAGTTTAAGTAGTTTGCCTTTTTCATTAATAACAATATCAGGTGTTTTTCCTTTTCCTGGATTAAGGTTTGTATAACCAAAAGGAACAGTGTTGATCCAGTACCCTTTTAGAAGTTTCGTTCTCATTCCGTTAGTAATGTTGGTACTTCGGTTCACGTTCTCAAGATGACTCATTAAATGAAAAACCCCTTCTCCTAAAACACTACTTGCAGCATTATTAAAATCAACATGTTGAGTTGCTGATAAAGTTAAAACTCCCTGCTCTTTTAATTGATTACTGATATTTGCACCACTAGCTCCTGATCTGGAGAATCGATCATATGCATACACTATTATATAGGAGATGTCATGATTTCTCCTAACGTATTTTAGCATTTTTTGGAATTCTATGCGATCATCTTTTTTTGCAGATTCGTAAGTTCCGCCAAAATACTGTACTACTTCAAGCTGATTCCTTTTTGCATATTCATCGCAAAATACTTTTTGAGTTTCTAAACTGGCATTGTTAACGGCTTGCTCCTTAGTTGATACCCGAGTGTAAATAACAGCTTTATTGGTGCGATTAACTTTTGGTTTATTTGATTTTTTTCCAAATTTTTGAAATACTCTTAAGTTCTCCATATTCTTTTATTTTTCCTTTGCTATATGGTTAAACAATATTTTTCCTAATTCTTCCATCTGAAGAATGTTTCTTTCTGCTTCTTTGTCAGATACATTTTCAAAACCTTCAAACGTTTTAAGACGTTCAATGGTCATTTTTTTGATGTTTCGGATTTTTTTTAGTTGCTGTTCTTTCGAATCAACACGATCTTTATTCACTAACATAAGCGTTAATGGTTTTAGGTCGTGAAATCCGATTGTAGCGTCGGTCAGAACACGTATGTAAGTTAGTATATTACTTGAATACCTCCAATTGTAGTGTCGGTCAGTAAACAAATATCTTAAAAATAGTCAACCACAAAGGTTAACAAATAAGAAGTATAATTACAATATAGTATTATGAGTAATTAGTTCTTGTTGAACAAACATACATAATTTCTTTAATAACCTCCCGAAAATATCAAAAAAACGATTAAAATATCAAATAAAAATGTTTAATCGTTTTCACAAGACTGTATACTAAAACAAAGGGTAGGAATTGTCTTTGTTGTACGGTTTGAATTTTTCAACTCAAATGTGTTTACTAGACTAATTTATAGTTTATTAGCGAGTTTTACAAATATTGAAGCAAGGAAAGATTTAGTGGTAAAGAAATATTATTTTTATAGAACTTTTGTTACTAATAACAATGTATTGTCCAGGAACTATTTTCAAAATCAACTTCGTGTAGTTTGATTTGAATATTGAATTTTGTTTTTCCTTTGTAGTCTATTTCCTCTGATTTCATCAAATGACCGCATTCTGTCATAAAATCATGCTTAGAGAGTTTGGATAACTGTTTCTGCTTATAAAAAGTGATAGCATACCCATAGGTTAACAGTTTGTCATTTTTTCCCCATACAGAATAGCAATAATCAGTGCCTTGAGGTTCTTGATACAAAAGAATGGTATAATCTACTAGAAACGGAGTCTGGCCTTTTTTGTATCCAGGAGGGTAGCATGTTCTTATCTTAAAATTGTGATTACACACAATCTTTTGGTTAGGATCAAGAATTAACACAGAAGCAGTTTCCATATTCATTTGTGATGCTCGTTCTCCTATATTAATCAAGCAAGATTCTTTGCCTCCTAATATCTTTCTTGTAATCCCTTTGGTAGTAAAATCTATATGTGTGTATAAATGTCTTGGGAGGATACTACACCTAAACTCTGGATTGAGGATAGGTTGTATGATATTTTTAATTGAGTTTGTGTTCATGTTATACTAATTTTTAAAAGGCCATGATTACTTGAGGATATTAGTAGTTGTAAAAACATCATAAATACTTTTAATTTTGATACCCCTTTTGTTAAAACCTATCATTACCAAATTAAATAGATGAATAACATTAGAATAGAAAAGATGATTCCAAAACTAATTTTAATAGGTAGCTGAACAATATGAGTAGATATCGATAAGACAGTACTTAATCCATTAGAAGCTCCCATAACAGCTTTTGTATAAAATTCTATAATTTGCGATGGAGTCATTTCTCCTGTTTGTACAGTAGTGTCTTCAGTTGATTTAAAACGAAGTTTATTCGAGATTGAAATTAATATTCTCTTTATAATACTATTGATCAATCGTCCAATTAGGGGAATCTTTTTTGAAATAACATCAGTTAATACAGGAATTGTAATAATATGTGTAATTCCTTTCATTAACAGTTGTAATGTATCTTTTGGATTTTCTTTCAAATTGTTTGTACTCAATTTACTTATATCAACTACACAAGATTTTAAAATATCAAGAGTATATTGTATGATGGCATTTATATCAGATTTTAGTTTAAAAGTTAAGAACCACAATCCAGCCAACACCCCTGTAATCAAAAATAAAACCAATCCGATGATAGCGTACAGTATGTATTCTATATGTACTAAATCAATGATGAAATAGCCTATAATATATATTACAAAAGAAATAAGAACGGGTCGCATTGTCCAATTCAATATATATTTGGGGAATAATAATAAATCCATAATGTTTTCTACCACCTCTGGATTCCTATACTTTTTTAAATCGATACCCAATTCGTTCTGAATTTTTATATCTAAAGAATCAACATCTTCCTGAGTTTTGATTTTCATTTTTTTTGTTATAATGATTTATTTGTGTGAATAAACTTATGCTTTTGTCCAGATACGATTGCTGATATTGAGTGTCGTGATTAAGTCCCTTATGGCATTTAAATCGTTTTGAATATCCTCTATAGTATTTACACTAATACTGTTTTTATCAATGGTGACATTTTCAAAAAAATCTTTGTTCATAGGTGCGATCAAGTATAACTTTCCATCTTTTAAGGTCATAGATAAATGTTTACCCAATCTAGTGCTTAACTTATCTATAGCTTCTACAATTGTTGGACTTAAAACATAGTATGCCATCTGTGTGTTTGTTGCTCTTATAGTATATTTTTTATTTACCGATGCATTTTCTACACGAATCTTATTCATTGTTTTTGAAACATTAAACATTTTTGGGATACCAAACTTTTTCTTGGTACGAATATTTATAATCCCTTCAAAATCTTTATGAAAATCAGCATACATAAAGAAACCTCTAAAATTGGTTTTTGTACCATACAAAAATGCTTTTTGATTTACTTTGGTGCGATCTGTTTTTTGTTCTACTCTCTTTTGTTTTGATTCTCCTAGAGTATCAAAAAAAGATTCATCATCACCGATCCCTAAAGAGGGTAAATCAATATCAGATCTAAAAAGAAGGCTAATAGAAATAGTAAACATGATGATAATTATAGCCCACCCACTTATTGTTACTCCTTTCGTTTTATAATAGAGTTCACAAAACTCAAAGTCTACATTCTCTATTTTTCCTGAAAAGTAATCATCGCCAAAAAACCAACGTTCTTTTAAGGAGGTAAGAAAAGAAGGGGGGAAAAAACCAGACTCCAATATATGATCTTCGTGTACGATACCGTCAAACTGATACTTCAAATCTCCATAGGTTGAAGCAATCATTTGTGGAAGAATATCCATTTTGAAATCCTGTCTTAAAACACTAGTGTTTTTAAATTTAGTGGTGTCTTTGAAGTATGAGCGAAAAATAAGAATGGCAAAAATCCACCCACCAATACTACCCTTAAAACTACTTTTTGCAATAAGAAAAATTACATCTGTATCATATTGAATAATCCACACAATAATTCCTATAAAAAAGCATACAATGGCTATTATAAATGCTAATACTGAAGCTAATACTAAAAGGGATGAGCCTATAAGACGTAATTTTGAAGGAGGTTTAATTGTACTAGCTTGTTTTTTTACTGCTTCAAAATGTTCTGAAATTTGATTCATAAACTACAAATAGGTGTTTAAATCTATATTTTTCCTTTCTTGTTCATTAGTAATAATTGACATGTATTCTTCTTTTTTAAAGCCAAATATACCTGCAACTATATTACTTGGAAATACAGAAATTGAATCATTATAGGTTAGTACAGCACTGTTATATGCTCTTTGGGATGCAGAGATTTGCGCTGCAAATTCATTAATACTACGTTGTAAAAGAATAACAGATTCATTTGATTTAAGTTCAGGGTAGTTTTCTACACTTACCATAATTGTACTTAATAATTCTGATAATTGTTGTTCTAAACCTAATCCTTCTTCTCTAGTACTGGATGCCTGATATTGACTTCGAAGTCTTGCTATATCAGAATGTACATCTTTTTCATGAGTTAGATATTTCTTTACTGTAGTTGCAATATTGGGTAATGCTTCAAATCTTTTTTTGAGTTGTACATCAATATTTTGTATTGTATAACGAATTTGATTTTTGTTTTTGACAATTTTATTATATGTCCAAATCATATTTATAAATTTTGTATGCTATCTTAATTTTAAATTCTATGTAATGATAAACCTCTTTTTACCACATCCTTTTTATACCGTAATCAAACCCCAAACAAGTGTACTATAAAATCTTGTACGCTTTTCATACCATTACATATTTCGAAATACTAGTTTTTTTCTATTATAGGCTTTTTTGGGGCAGTAGAGGTAATTGTTGAAAAAATTCCCTCTACCCGTACCGTTTTTTTCATAGTATAACCATGCCATACTTTTGTGTAATAATTGAGGATCTTCTGGGTTTTTATGACGTAAATAACCCCCCCTCCCAGAGGCACATTGTAATACTTTATACCCACTATCAAAAGGATATACCTCTCGGGTTGGGTTGGTAAACAACTCTATATCTTCATCCCATACTTCCTGTATTTCCTTTTTAGTGTTATAATAGGTTTGTGCTTGTATCAACATACCTGTATAATTCAGTTTTGCTATTGCATCAGCATTCCCTTGTTTAAATTGTTGTAAAAAATTGTTATAATAGGTTACTGCTTGTTGTTCTACATAGTCTTGATCTAGTTTGGTTAAATCTATAGCGGTGTCCCACCCATTTTTGATATGGTAGGGCACAGTAGCTTCAAACGAAAAAGTATATTCATAAAAAGGTAATCCTGAGCCAGTAAATACCTCACCCGCTTCATCTTTGGTAGGGCTTTGATGAGTTGTTATAATTTCTTCATCATCCATGCCCTGATTGCCTTTATGATCTGCCTGTATTATAGTAATCTGCACTGCACTGGCATCACCCAGTGTAGTGACGGTATCACCATAGTCATATTCTTCTTTGATCAAATCACCCACAGGATGCATACGTACTGTGATGGTTTGTGTACCGCTTTTTAAGATATTATCATTGATTTCTAGTGGGGTTGCCAGATTGCTCAAGGTATAATTTTTATACGTAGGGATATCATTTACCAATACCTCTATCAAACAATTAGCTTTACCTATACGCAGATAATAGATAGGCTCTACCTCATAACGTTGTACTTGATTTGCAATTATTTCTACTATATTATCTGCGGTAATACTATCAACAGGAACTTTTAATAAATCGATTTCTGCTTGAGCCGTGGTATTCATGATTTTAGATTTTTGTGCTTCAACTTTATTGGGTACAACTTTCTCTTTGTGTTGCCCACAAGCGATAAGGCTGTATAGGCACAACCAAACCCCTAACCATTGTATTATATATTGTTGTATAGCACTCATAAACTACATCATCTGAAATTCTAATTTCTTTTTACGATACATTTTTTTTGGGCAGTAGAGATATATATTATAATATTCTACCCATCCATTATCATCACCTTGATTATCTTTATAGAATACCCATGCCATACTTTTATGTAATAATTGAGGATCTTCTGGGGTTTTATAGCGTAAATAAACCCCCCCCCCAGAGGCACATTGTAATATTTGATATCCACTATCAAATAAATCTAATTCTCGTGTAGTATTACTTAATAGTTTTAATTCATCTTCCCAGATTTCTTGTATTTCTGCTTGGGTTTTATAAAACGTTTGTGCTTGGTTTAGCATATTGTAATAATTTAATCGAGCAAAGGTATCTGTATTGCCTAGTTTAATTTGTTGTAAAAAATTATTGTAATATGTTACGGCTTGTTGTTCTACATAGTCTTGATCAAGTTTGGTTAAGTCTATAGCGGTGTCCCATCCATTTTTGATATGGTAGGGCACGGCAGCTTCAAACGAAAAAGTATATTCATAAAAAGGTAATCCTGAGCCAGTAAATACCTCACCCGCTTCATCTTTGGTTGGGCTTTGATGAGTTGTTATAATTTCTTCATCATCAATGCCCTGATTGCCTTTATGATCAGCTTGTACTACAGTAATCTGTACAGCACTGGCATCCCCAAGTGTAGTGACGGTATCACCATAGTCATATTCTTCTTTGATCAAATCCCCCACAGGATACATACGTACTGTGATAGTTTGCGTACCGCTTTTTAAGATTTTATGATTGATTTCTAGTGGGGTTGCTAGATTACTTAGAGTATAATTTTTATGAGTAGGTACATCATTTACCAATACCTCTATCAAACAATTGGCTTTACCGATACGCAGATAATAGATAGGTTCTACCTCATAGCGTTGTACTTGATTTGCAATTACTTCTACGATATTATCTGCGGTAATACTATCAACAGGAACTTTTAATAAATCGATTTCTGCTTGAGCCGTGGTATTCATGGTTTTAGATTTTTGTGCTTCAACTTTATTAGATACAGCTTTTTCTTTGTGTTGCCCACAAGCGATAAGGCTGTATAGGCATACTATTGCTAGTGTTTTTGGGATCATATTCCTGGTCATATTATTTTAAGCGTGTTTTTTCTACTGTATTTTAGAGCATCGGTGATCCCTTGTTGGGTAAACAGGTATTCTTTCTTGCCCCCAAGGGTATAGGGTTTCATCAATATAAATTCTACCATAGGTGGTTCTTTCTCTATCTTTGGGCTAGCTACTTTGGGTTGGCTTCCTGGCTTTTTATTACCTCGTTCTTTTTCTTTTTCTAATTTTCCTACTTTCAACCTATAGCTCCCTGAGATACCTGAGAAATGTGTAAACTCTTGCATATAGGGGCCTTTGTGGGTGTCACAGCCGTATTTGATTTCAAAAGCGATTCCTCCTTTTAGCATGGCTTTACCAGCAACGGTGGTTTGTGCTACTTCGGTTTTAAATTCTTCTTCGGTAACCCCAAGCCACTCGGGTACATAAGGAGCAATCCAATTGGTCATAAACATCAAATCATGGTTGATGGCAAGATAGGCATAAGCGTTGATACTTTTTTTACGACTATAGGCTACTTCGTTTGTTTTATTCCCCTTACTATCTACACTATCTCTGCTATAACTGGTATAGGTGCCATCAGGCAGATGGTTTTGCATAGTGAGCTGTGGGACATTGGGATCATCTAGATTAATGTCTACTTCAAACTTGGCACTATAGACTCCTTCTACCGAGAAATAGAAGTTAAATTCCAGCCCCATTTCTTTAACAATAGTATCAACTTTGCTTTTGATATTATCTTCTGCTTTATTGAGTATGCCTATCACACTACCTGGTGTAATAAAGGCTTGGTTTTTTGAGCCTTTATGTAGGGCAGCACGTGTAGCGACTACAGTTTTTAATTTACTAGCCCCTTGCTTGCGTTGTAACTCAAATACACGTTTGGCTAGTTTTGCATTTTTTGAGTATCGTTTTAGTTTTAATACTTTACCTACCATACTTGTTGCCAATCGGGCTATATCAAATCCTACTCCTATGGGGGAGTTATCTACCAAAAGCCCACCTATAGTATTTTCTGATCTAAAAATTAACCCAAAAATAGGGGTTGCCGTGCATTTGATCTCATAATGATATCCCGAGCTACCATCGGGGTGAGCACGATATCCTTTGCCTAGAGATAATGAGATGACTGGCCATGCGATATGAAATGCGCCATGCTCATTTTTGCGCTCTACCCATTGAAACGTATCTAGGTATTTTCTTATTTTGGCAGCTTGTCGTGCCATTTTTGAGCTAATATTAAATCCTAATCTTGCTGCCGCAGAAGATCCCCCAGAAAAAATAAGTATCAAAATTTCTATAGAAATTATAAGTGCTACTGGAGACGATATTAATAGATTGGTAATCTCTGGGTATCGCTGGGTATAACTAGCTATTTGTCGGGTGTTTTCATTTTCTTCGTTATAATAGGTATGTAGCCCCATCCCAAAACATGCTCCTATTTTTTGTACATAATCAACAACCAAGCTCATGATAAACTTTTTTGTTACTTTTAATGGTCCTGCACTGGGTAGATTTGTTAATATAAAATGACTCCCTATATTTTCTATGATATTCCTATGCTTTTCTATTAATTTATTAAGCCCAATGTGTAGCTTGATATCTTCGATTTCTCTAAAATACATTTCTTTGCGATCCATGACTTCTAGCTGATCAGGTTTTTTTTCGAGTTGATCAGAACTAAGTGCGCATCTAAAATGGAAAGCCCACGCTATATCTGGATTAATAGCTACATTTATATTCTTGGTATATCTACAGGTTTCTACAGGGATCACAAGTTGTTCTGTTTCTGGAGGAATAAAATATTCTAACAGAAAATTGAGATAGTTATTTTGAGGGATTAGCCCCTGATCATCTATATACTTGTAAGGAAAATAAGGGATAAAGGATAGTGTATTACCCTCATAGGTATCTATGTATTTTGTGGGTATTTCTTCGGTATTAATAATGCGCGGTGTGTGTGCTTGTTCGCCTCGTTCTACAGCAGAACATTTGGTTTGGGGGGTATGTCCTGCTACCTCGATAACCAAAGGCTTTTTGTGCGCTCCTACTTGTACTGTAATATTTGGTTGGCGGTGTGGGGTATCGGTGGGTTGATCACTTTCTTCAAAAATAGTTACTTGAGGTTGATCGGCAAAGGTATAGGCAATAGATTGATATTTGCAGGGTTCGTAGCGTTGGGTATAGTATTGTTCTCTAGTACCAACCACTACAGGCATAATGCCAGTATCAGGCATTTTAGGGCCACTGCCTATTTGCATGCCATCTACAGTAAGTAAATTACCTTGTTGTTTGCCATTATAAATAGTTTTGATACCATCATGCCCTAGATAGGTAACTACAAAATATACTTGTTTGACAACACTAAAAAAGATTCGGTGACGGGTGTGCCACTCTTTTTTGAGGTGTATCTGGTGCAGGCTACGATCTTTATGTGCTGTAAGTGAGTCAATATGTTGATCATTTTCTGTAAGATATACATCTATGGTAAGGGGGATAGCATAAATACCTTCTCCATCAAGGTCAATACCCACTATGGTATTGAATTTTGTTTCTGTACAGTTTTGTAATGTTTCTAGGTCTACCCAATCGGTTTTTGTAATTTTGGGAGTAGCAACTAGTTCTAGGCGCACAGTATCCATAACCCCTTGAAAAGGGTGTGTGGCTTGAATCTCTATATACGAGGGAGAATCATGCGCACCTGCCTGATCTTTATAAAGGTGTATCTCTGCCTTACGCCCTCCTGTATAATCGTCCTGATCTACGCGAATGTAGTTTTCAAAAATAACCCATTCGATTTCTTCAAAAAATGTAGAATCGATAGCAGTATTGTCGTCTTCTATGATCTCAAACTGTATGGCAGTACGCTCCATCGTATCAAAGTCTAACCGAAGTGTATTATCGGCCATTACTTGATCATTGTAGGTGGTTTTGATCTTTACATTATATTGTTGTACTGTGCTCATTATAAATTTATTTTTTTGAAGGTGCTATTCTCCTTAATTATAAACACCTCATTACTGTACTTTAAAAGTACCTTCTGTAATTACAAATATTTTCCCTCCAACAAAATTTTTCCCTCTTCTGGCTTTTAGATTGGGTGCATATCGTAGTCTAAAATCAGTTTTATGAGTAATAGCTAACCATTTTCTTTTAAAGCCTATTTCTTTGGCGTAATACCACCCGTTAAGGTATATTGAATCATTGCGTACAAATCCAATATCATTCTCATACCATTTTCGATAAGCTGTTTTTTTCCATCGCTTTATGGTTAATTTGTTATTTTCTAATTTATAAAAGCCCAATAAATCCAGAGTAATAGGATCTGTTACTGTAATCATTCCATCTTTTGGGAAACTCAGGTTTTCTCCTACAATGTCTGAACCACCAATATATACCCGCCCATTATCATCATAGACCTCAAATAGATAATCATCATCATCTTTATCTTTATGGATGTAGACTTGGTTAACTTTAAAATATGGGTGGTTTAATAATTTTTCTTTCTTTTTTTCTTTCTTATATTCAATATAATCATCCATATAATCCATGCCCTTTACCGTTTTAGGGTCTATTCCTCTGGAAACTATATATTTATTAAAAGCAATATCATATTCTTTTCGTTCTTTGTGAGTACGACAAGCGATACAAATAGAAAATACTACTAAAACAAAAATTATTTTCTTCATTCTTTTTTGTTTTTTTCTTGTTGTTTAAATTTTTTCTCTAAAGTAAAGAATTCCTCTAGGTTTTTACTTTTATTTAATACATCTGCATTCATATAAGTCTGTAACCGTTCTAAATCGATTGTATTATCTCTATTTTTATAAACCACAAACAAATGATGAAAGGTGGGGTTTGGTGTTAACTGTATACTTATCGTATGGTTTTGCATTTCTTTGTCATATTCATCAATAGCTTCTTCATATTTTGTTTTAGCATCTTCATATTCTTGTCTAACTTTATACTTTTCAGGTATAGGCTCTTCAGGAGGTTTTGGTACTTCAGGAAATGGGATAGCATCGTGCATCATGTTGGACGGCCAAAAAGTACCATACCCAAATTTGGTTTGGGTGTTACTATTACCCATTGCATCGGTAGTGGTAAAGGTTTCTTGCCCACGATTGAGCAATAGGGCAAATAATTGTTGATAATCATAGTTTTGTCCTGCTATGTTTTTATCCAGATTATAGGGCATCTCATTATTAGATTTACCATAGTACAGGTCAAAAGCATAGCTCATATGTATTTGATGTTTTAGTTTGGCTTGCAATTGCACTCCTGCGGACCAATATTGATCTGAATCCATGCCATAAAACAAAAAAGGTTCATGAATATCATTGTAGGATGAGATCATAAAATTACCCACTTTGGCAGCAGCACCTCCTAGTAATTGATGCCTATTGTTACGATCATGTTTGTTGTATTTATCTTTTATACGGTTTTCATTTTTGTCATACGATTTGCTAACACTACCAGAACTTAGCACCCCTGTCGCTCCCCAAGTAAAGGCATACTCATAAGGTACATTGACCCCTGATCCTGTAAAACTATTAAATAGATTAAGGTTGAGTGCATTTCCTGTTTTGTATCCTAGGGTTATAGCTGGGGTAATACTGGCATTGATCAAATGAGGGCTTAGATAAGAAGTCCCTGGTGCGCCATTACCATAATAGGTTAATGCAGCATTCACACTAGGCATAAGATGTGCATCGCCCATACGAGCTACCTGATAGGAGATTCCTGCATACACACTGGTAGTAAACCCACCTTGTAGACTATAACTAAATTTTAACCCTAATGTTGGTGGCCATCCTTTGGGTTGGGTTTTGGGATTCTCAAAAGTAGGTATTTCTTTTACAGATTGCCCTGGACCACTTTTTACCCATTTTGATGAGGCTGGTGCATCATCTTTTGGAATATCAAGCACCAAATCACCACTATAATCGGGCGATGTTACTTGCCCTAAGACGATAGTAGTATCATGCACCCCATCAAAGCGAAATACATCATACTCATAAACGGCTACTTCTTCTTTGATCGCGAGTTGATCTTTTACTTTGGTATCAATATGTGTGCTATAAGCTTCTGTGAGAGCTTGTATTAATTTTATTTTTTTATCAGTATCATTCTCTATAGCAACCAGATTTTTTTCCCATACTTTAATTTGCTCATCGCTGGTATCATAATATGCCAATTGATTTGAAACAGGGTTTTTGGTCACTACTATTGTGGGGTTTGTAATGCCCCCATTGGCTACCTTTTGGTACAATTGATATACTACACTATTACTATCACCCTCAAAACCTTTGATAATATCATTGGCAACATTCTTAAAATGATCGTGTACATAGGTGCTTTCTAAGGTATATTCACTCTCTTCATCTTCTTCTGTACCAAAATCTGATGTACTAAACTGTATTGCCTTTTTTTGCGTTGTATCTGTAGGTATAGGATTGATTTGTTGTGCGATGGCTTTTTCTTGTCGGGTTTCCTCAAAAGCGGTGGCTGATGGTGCTGCTACTTGTCCATGAAAATCAATTGCAACACAAGGTGATCCCGAAATAGCGCAGACGGCTTTGCTACCTTCTAGTAATGGGTAACCTGCATTGGCAGAGAGTTGCATTTTATCGGTATAGCCTTGCCATGATTGTATCATGGGTTGACATATCTTGAAACTGCTTCCTGCTGGTTGTAACTTGCATTGCCCAAAGGTTTTTGCCGTAAAGGGTTGCCCTAGCTCCATATTGGTGGCTATGAGTTTTTCGCTTCCTGCATCATCATTGATAAAATTTTTATCCTGTGTGGTTACCTCCAAGGTATCGGTTGCATCTCCAAAAAGGCAACTACATATTGCTCCATGACATACTAAGTGTTCCGTATTACTCATTTCTGTATTCTTTTTTTTGTTACAACCATTGTAATATTTGTTGCATTTTTTGAAATATACTAGGTTGTTCTTCTTTGGTGTCATCTGTCATAGCGGTGATTTCTGCATCTTTTTCGCTAAGGTGGTACAGATGTATTGTTGTTTTTGAATCGCTCTTACCAGCCGTACAATGCTGTATGGCAGTAGCATGTTTCAATACTCCTGTGTCTTTCTCAAAATCATAAGTACTATCCATTGTTACTTTGTCATAAGGAATACTAAGGTGTTGTGCTAAAAAAGAAGGTGCTACAGCTCCTGTAAATATATGTTGTCGGGTATTATAATAACTTAGTGATTTTTCTATAGATAATCTACCATTATATGTTGCTGATCCTAGAGTATGATCTATTGGCATTACCAAACTTGTAACAGGATCTATAGCGGTATATATCGTTTGAAAATAGATCGCCCAAAACCAATCAGATTTCAAATAGCGCAGTAGCTTCTTTTTGGTGTCAATACCTTGTGCTAAGCTATCAAGGTATTGCGTAATTTGTACTCCTGTAGACTCTTGCAGTATAGCTTGTTTAAATTGAGAGAATCGCTTTTGTACTTGTGTATATGATATATCTGTGATTGTATGTATACTCCCGTTGGGGGCTACCATAACCGTAATAGGATAGAGCACTTGTGTGCTAAACATAAGATCATATGCGGTTTTAAACAGCCGTGGTTTTTTATGATTTACTTGTAAGGCTGATTTTTGAAGAGTTACTTCCCATAAATAGCTGTTTTCATTTTTATGACAAGTAGTCTGCATCATAAATTGAATAGTATCTGTATTGTTTTGTTGCTCCATAGTGATCTGTACACCATACATTCGAGTATGTGTACGATCATCATCCTTATTCTGCTCATAATATCCTCCAAAGGTTAGTGGCTCCATAATAGGTAGTAAAGACTTATGATTTAGGTTAAAATGTTTTTTTCACTACTATTACTTACTACCTGTTTGGCACTAGAGAGTTCCATGTTTTCTTGGGTACTATTCATCGTTATTCTTTCTGCACTTTTTTCTAATTCTCTTGATTGTAACGTGGCTGTTTCTTCTATTAGAACAGTACTGTTTCTTGCTGTTACCATTTGGTCTTTGCCAATGTTTTCACTCTTGTTTTCTCCTACTGAAACATCTAAATTTTCTTGAACGTTGATTTGCATGTTTTTAGCATTCAGCGTCATATTCTCTAATGCAGAGATTTCTATGTTGTTGTTGGCTGTGTCTATACGAATGATATTATTGTTCTTATCTGTTATCGTAATCATCTCTGCTCCATTACTATCATCTAGTGTAATAGTATGCTGACTCTTTGTTCTAATTGCTTTTATATCATTATTCTGCGATTGCCAAGGTGACGGATTTTGACTACCATTATACAAAGCACCTAATACAAAGGGGCGTTCTGCATTACCGCCTTCAAATCCTACCATTACTTCTTCATTGATCTCTGGGATAAAATGAAACCCTTTGTCTGAGCCTGCATGTGGGGTCATCATACGTACCCAAGGAGTACGCTCTCCTAATGGCTTCTGCCAAGCAAATTGTACTTTGATTCTTCCTAATCCATCTGGGTCGGAATTCTCTACTACAGTAGCGGTTTGTGTTTCACTTTTTGGGAATCTGTAGATATCCATCTTGGGGTAAGCATCAAAATTGGCATCTACTGCCTCAAACTCATTTTTGTATACACCGCCTTCTACATTGGTATGTACTATTTTGGTAACTCTATAACTACCATGACCATTAATCCTAATGATTTGCCCCAAACAAACTCCTGGATTATCACTACCGCCTTTTGCTATAATTTGCTGTATGGCTCTACTTTTTGTATAGGCTTCTACCTGAGCATCTAATCTAGGCTTCATCGTAGCATCTGTATACAAAGGATTGTATATGCGTGTTTGCTTATTGTATAGCTCTCTAGATTTGCTATCTGCAAAGCCATGATAGCCTTCTGATGGTATGCTCACTTCGCTACTATTTTTCTGATGTTGTTCATTTGCGATGTAATCATTGGTAAAATAAGAAGCATTATTTGGCATAGGCTCCATATTGATACTGAACTTTTTGAGATCAATACCATAAGACAATGCTATTTCTTCTGTAGAGGGTCTACCAAAGATCAATTGCTTACCATCATAGTAAAACCACTCATTATAATAGGCAGATAATCTACTTGCATAGGCAAAATCACTCTCATTATGTTGTACACTATAATGAATAGTACTGGTGTTGGTAGGCGCAAAGTTTGTTTCTAATTTACCCAGATCATACCCTTGAAAAGTGTCTTGCAAGATATCTGATAAGCCTACCTCGCTATATGAAGCATAATGAGGGAAGTTATCTGCCAGTATACTGGCACTTTTTGCTTTTATACAGATCAAATCTCCTTGTGATTCTTCAAACCCTTTTACGGTTTTTGT
>NZ_PGUB01000100.1:0-14811 GCF_002924285.1 Aquimarina sp. I32.4
AGAAAGTATGAGTAATGAACTTATAAAATCTATAGTAAGTAATCATCACTACTTAGACGCATTTATGCGAAGTTAATATCCGTAAATTGTATAACATCAAAAGAAGGTATGGTAACGTAAAAAAATTACATCTTTTTTATATTTCGAATTAAATGCTCTAAGCCGTTAAGTTTTAACTCATATACTGTTTGCAACTGCTGCCCTAGCATTCCTTTTGGAAACCCTTTATTTGCATACCACACAATATAATATTCTGGTATATCAATAAGATATCTATCTTTATATTTACCATAGGGCATTTTGGTATGCGCTAGTTTGACTAAAAAATCTTTTTGAGACTGGGGAGTTTCCATAAATGAGAAGAAATACTATTATCTATTAAAATCTCTATAATACCACATCAGTGTCTCTACTTTTTTCTCCCATTTCTTTTGAGCTTCTTTGTTTCTAGAGTGATCAGTTTCTTCATCATACCTCTCTTGCATATTAATTCTCATTCTCTCTACAAGCTTATACATCTTATTAAGGTCTCTTCTGATATTTTTTCCAGCTTTATATTCTTTTAACCTCTTTCTCATTATTCTAGCATGTAATTCTGAGATATCAAAGTGAAGTTGCTCATGAGAAAGAAGGCCATCAGACATATGTCCTCTTTTAACCCAGGATAATGATGGATAGCAAAAACTATCTACCTGATAATTTAATTCTATTTCTCCTTTATCTTTTCCGTATGACCACTGGTATGTTATCCCTGTATTTACACTAGCATCATAAGTACTGGCCATATTGGGTTTTCCTCTAAAATCAGACCAAGCTAACTCGCTTCTTTCTGTGTATGAGAATTTCCCTACATAACCATTATTACTGGTAATAAATAAAAATAAAATAATAGTAATAAACTTACTCATAATTGCAAACAATTATGCCCGAATATAAAGTTATACTTTACCTATTCTTATGAGATGCCAGGGGATACTAATATGGGGCAGATATTATCAGCTTCTCAACAAAACAGTTCTATTTTCTAAAAACTTATGCATTTATATAACCAAATACAGTTTTCAGGATCTAAATCTAGGTAATTTTTCTTTTGTTTTCCTTAATACTTTTTCAATAAACAATTTTAGTGCCAAATTACCCTATTATACAAAAAATAAATAAAATAGGATAACCTATGCTGTATCAAATATATATAAAAAATTCTTTTTTTTTACACATCGATATGTATTTTTTATTAAGTATAAATTACATTACCCGTTTATTACTAGTACTCTCTTATTTATTTCTATTTTAGTTTACTACCTAAAAAAAATTACTCTTCTATCACAGTTAATTTTAAATCATCTTCAAACCTTATCAAATAAGCCCCGTTATTATGATAGCCTCCTACTTCTTTTTTGGAGTAATTAAATTTATTTTCTACATATTCTGTAGTACCGCCTAAAGAGGTTGCATGGTATATGTCATCTGCTGCACCTAATCGCATTAGGATATCATAAGCGATATCAAATCCACGTATAGCCCAGTTATTAGGTCCAACACCATATTCTTTCTTATAGCGTTTTACAAAAGGTGAATCTTCTTGTCCTTCTTCTATTATCTTATTATCAAATTCTTTATCTACAGATGGGTAATGCATGTGTAATTTTGATAAATGATCATTCTTAATATGGTCATTTTCATACGCACTATTTTTATCTGTAGTAAACAATGTTATTTTATGACTTTCAGCTTTTGAATTAAGTAATGGAATTACATTACTTATCATCGCTACATCACTCGATTCAAAAAACACCCAATTAGGCTTTCTTTTATCCAACACTTTATTTAATCTTACTTCATACAAATAATTTCCTTTTTCAATTCTTGCAACTTTTGCGGTAGGAAATTTAGCTATTAGTTTTTCTTTGATAGCTGTATACTTTTCTCCTTTTTGCACTATTATCACAATGTTCTTATCTGTAGAATCTTTCTCTACATAAGATATAAGCTTATCCTGTAGCAGAATATTTGAAGGTCTCGTCTGAAAAAAATTATCATACAAATTTGATTCTTTTTTTGAAGCAGGAGAGAATATTGCTGTATTATATTTTTTGAGTTCTGCAGCTACTATTTCTGCATTATTTTGATACAAAGGCCCTATAACAACATCTGTGTCATCAAAATTGTTTTCATCAATCAATTTCTTGAGGTATTCTTTGTTATTATTCTTTTGAGTATCAAATACATTAAGCTCTGTCGTAATTCCTTTGGTTTTTGCTGAATCTACAGCAATAAGAATCCCACTATACAAATCCAACGATATTCTAAGACTTTGTTTAGTTTTTAGATATTCTTCTGTATTTTTTCTAGCATCCAAATTCAAAGCATCCAAGCTCATTGGCAGCATTAATGCTACTTTTTTGGGTTTGAAATTATACAAATTATCTCCTAAATTAATAAGGTTTCCTTTTGTAAGTCCTGCATCTATATTTAGTGTATCTTTTGGTATAGTAATTACCATACCTGCTTTTAAACCTTCTCTCAAATATGGGTTCATTTTAAATAATGAATCCGAAGAAATACCAGTTCTCTTAAGTATTCTAAAAACAGTTTCTTTAGGTTTAACCTCGTATAGTTCGAATCCTGGTTGTATTGAATCTTTTAACGAGACAAAAACAGTAGTAGGAACAGTAATTTGCATTCCTACAGGAAAATTAGGATCCATACCTGGATTAAGCTTATCTAACTCTCCTACCGTAATCCCATGTCTTCTTGAGATACTATACTTTGTATCTTTTGGCTTAATGGTATATCTTGTTGTAGTAGATAATCTAGCATTAGGATCTAGATTGTTCTCTGGCACTTGACTATCTTCAGATCCTTCTGCATATACAGGGATTCGTATTTTATCTTTCTTTTTAATCTGTTCAGAGTATAGTCTTTTATTATTCTTCTTTATATCCTCTACAGTAACCTTATACTTTTTGGATATCCCATACAAAGTTTCTTTTCTTTTTACCTTATGGGTTATGTAACGTACAATTTTACGTTCTACAACTTGCTTTTTTAAGCTATCCAATACAGCTTCCTTTCCATTATCAGTTACTTCCCCTGAGGAGGAGGCGTCTTTTTTTATCTTTCCTACATTAAGAATCTGGCCTATATTAATACCACTACTAGCTTCTGGATTCAGTATATAAAATGTATCTGTAGATATATTATACTTTTTAGATAAACTATATACTGTATCTCCTTTTTCTACAACATGTGTTTTATACTCCTCATCATTTGTTACAGGAATAGCCAGAATCTCCCCCTCATTAATTCCTTCTTTTGCGGCAGGATTAATCTTATATATAGCTTCTGGCGTAGTATTATAGCGCTTTGCTATTCTATATACATTTTCTCCTTTTGCTACTTTATGACTCTTATATTGCTGTGCATATACAGAACTTGATAACACTGCCAACAAAAAGATTAACAACAACTTTTTCATGTAATTCTCCTATTTTTTAATTCCCTAACTTCAAAAAATCTATTATATACTTCTACTCCCACTCAATTGTAGCTGGAGGCTTAGAGCTAATATCATATACTACTCTATTAACGCCTTTTACCCTGTTTATTATTGCATTAGAGGTTTTTTGTAAAAACTCATAAGGAAGATTTACCCAGTCTGCCGTCATTCCATCTGTACTTTCTACTGCTCGTAATGCTACACAATTTTCATAGGTACGCTCATCTCCCATAACTCCAACACTCTGCACTGGTAATAAGATTGCACCTGCTTGCCATACTTTATCATACAACCCATCTTCTTTTAATCCATTAATAAAGATGGCATCTACTTCTTGCAATATTGCAACTTTATCCTCAGTAATATCTCCTAGTATACGAATTGCCAATCCTGGCCCTGGAAAAGGATGTCTTCCTAATAATTCTGGGTCAATTCCCATTGATGCTCCTACTCTACGCACCTCATCTTTAAACAACATTCGCAATGGCTCTACCACTTTCAATTTCATAAAATCAGGTAATCCCCCTACATTATGATGAGATTTAATGGTAGCAGAAGGGCCATTTACAGAAATTGACTCTATCACATCTGGGTATATTGTACCCTGCCCTAACCATTTGGCATCATCAATCTTATGCGACTCATCATCAAATACTTCTATAAAAATCTTTCCAATAATCTTACGTTTTCCCTCTGGGTCACTTTCTCCTGCCAGAGCATCCAAAAAGCGTGCCGAAGCATCTACTCCTTTTACATTAAGCCCCATACCCTCATATTGTTTTAACACATCAGAAAACTCATTTTTACGAAGTAATCCATTGTTTACAAAAATACAATGCAGGTTCTCTCCAATAGCCTTGTGCAATAATACTGCTGCTACTGTAGAATCTACTCCTCCACTTAATCCTAATACAACTTTGTCATCTCCTATTTTTTCTTTGAGTTCTGCTACTGTAGTGTCTACAAAGGAATCTGGTGTCCAATCTGGTTGCACTCCTGCTATTTTGATTAAAAAATTATCTAGCAATTGTTTTCCATCAGTCGAGTGATATACTTCTGGGTGAAATTGAATTGCATAAGTATCTTCATTTTCTATTTTATATGCAGCATTCTCAACATCTCCTGTACTTGCCAATCGAACTCCTCCTGTTGGAAGCTTTTTTATGGTATCACTATGACTCATCCATACCTGTGAACCTTTACTGATATTTTCAAAAAAGACTTCTCCTTCTTGCACAAAAGATAAATTAGCTCGACCATATTCTCTAGTATTAGAAGGAGTAACCTCTCCACCACTGAAATGAGCTAAATATTGCGCTCCGTAACAAACGGCTAATAGAGGTTTTTTTCCTCTAATCTCAGATAAATCAGGATGAGGAGCATCTTCACTTCTTACAGAAAAAGGAGAACCTGAAAGAATTACTGCTTTAAAATCTGAGACATTCTCAGGTAAATTATTGTATGGGTGAATTTCGCAGTAAATATTTAATTCTCTAACTCTTCTTGCTATAAGTTGAGTATACTGCGATCCAAAATCTAAAATAAGTACGTTGTTTTGCATAGGCAAAAATAAAATTAAATTACAACCCTCGAAATCCTAATTAGAATAATTTTCAATATTATTTTTTTTCTCAGTTTTTAACCTTCGATTTATAACCCAACAATGCTTTACAAACTACTCTTTTGCAGTATCAATTATATGGTTCTTCCCTTTGACCACTGATAAAATTTCATGTAACTTTAAGAAAACTTCAAAAATGACAGGAATTATCTTTTCATCAATTATAAAAGACTTAAAAACAGCAACAGAATCTTCTGATCATCCTTTTAGGCATTTTACACTGGCTACTTCTGCTACAGATGGCACTCCAAGAATGCGTACTGTGGTGCTTCGCGATATAGATGATATGCTAAATCTTATGATATACACTGATAAACGATCAAAAAAAACACCCCACATACATAACCATAACTCAGTAAGCCTTTTATTTACTGATGCAAAAAGATTTTTACAGATTTCTATACTTGCCAAAGCTGAAATTATTAGCAATAACAGTATACTACAAACTATTTGGGAGAAAATACCTCAAAAATCTAGAAAAGATTATTCCACCCAACTACCCCCAGGGCAAGAGATAAGTAATCCTGCTGCAATTGATTATCTTGAGGGGACTCATTTTTTTTCTGCTATAAAATTCACTCCTCATCATATTGAATATCTACGTTTAAAAAGGCCTGATCACATTCGTGTAGCTTTTAAAAAAAAATATAATGATTGGAATGGCTCTTACCTTGTACCATAAAGGGCTGAGTAATTTTCTGAAAAAATTATTGTTTCAAAATAACAAATCCACCTTGTAAAGGGTCTAATTGTTTTATAAGCATAGGAATTAATTGATCTCCGTATTCCAAATATAATTCTGTGAAATTTTGAGTACGTTCTTGTAAACTTTGATTAGGGAAGAGTTCATTCTGTAGCACAGTCAATCGTTTTACCTGATCGCTTAATTTTTGCCTTTGTGCTTTTAATAATCTTTTTTCTAGTGTATCTAATCCTTTCAGTTGTTTTACTTCTTGTGCTTTTACTGCATTATAAAAAGTAACATCTGTTTTTTCTGCTACTTCATACATAGATTGAAATTGTTCCTGAAGATGTTTTCTCTGCGGATCAAAATTAATATCTATATTAGATATCTGTCGTACTTTACGGTTAATCAACTCATGCTGTTTCAAAAATAATTCAGTATCAGAAACAGTAAGATTCTTTATTTTTTCGGCTTGCTTTTGAGTCTGAACCAAAACAGAGTTACGTAGTAATAACATAGGAAAAGGAACCTGTACTGCTTCAAAATAATCTTTTAACTCTAACCAATATGCCAATTCTCCTCCTCCTCCTATATAACAAAGATTTGGCAGAATTACTTCTTGATACAAAGGACGCATCATGACATTAGGACTAAATTTTTCGGGAGTCTCTTCGAGGGTTTTTAGGATTTCATCTTTACTAAACTCAATATCGGTTTCGTTGACAAAATACTTTCCTTCTTTTTCTATAATGCGTTCTCTTGAATTTTGAGAAAGGTAAAACAAATTAATTTCTCTTGGGTTTACTTGCACTTTATACCCTGCTTCATCTAGTTTTTGGGCTTTTTTTGATACTGTTTTATATGCTTCTTGCGTTATTAATTCCTTTTCTACAAATGGAATAAATAATCGTTTCAATTCACGATCATCACCATCAACGATAACCAACCCATATGCACCAAATAACTCATTAGCCAGATAACGAGTAGCCTCAGTAAGACCAGTATGCTCTAAATATGCTTTTTTAAATAAGGTTTTGAGATATTCTGCATTTTTTCCTACTCCAATTTCAGAAGAAAAAACATCAAAAACCTTGTCTAATCCTTCTGTATCAAAAACTCCTACAGCACCTCCATCTTTGCGATTCCATTGTATTTTTTTTCCAAATAGATTAAAGTAATTTATCTCATCAAAATCATGATCCTCTGTTGCCATCCAGTACACAGGAACAAAATTATAATCAGGATACTTATTCTTAAGCTGTTTTGTAAGATTAATTGTCGATATAATCTTATACAAAAAGTATAACGGACCTGTAAAAAGGTTTAGTTGATGCCCTGTAACTACAGTAAATGTAGTAGAGTCTTCTAGTTGCTCAATATTTGCTGCGGTAAGATCAGATAGATCTACTCCTTTATATTGTGCTCTCAATGCTTTTACCAATACCTTTCTATGAGCATCAGAAAAAGCATCTTTCTTTTCTTCTAGCTGATTTTTGAAATTTTCTAACTCAGGAAAACGATGATAAAAAGGAGTTAATTCAGCTTTTTGATCTAAATAGTCACAAATAAGGGATGAAAAATAATTCGTATCGCGAAACGGAATACAATCACTAGGCATAAGCAAACTTTTTTTGATCGATAAATATACGGTAGATTGTCGCTTCATTTATTTTTTTATATTTTTTTTAATAATTCCCCTTAATTTACTCCCCTACTTCGTCTAGTAATTAATTTATATTTGCAGGTATCTCAAATCTTAAATTTTAGTTAACATCAATATTACCCTAAATTTAACTCGGTATTTTACCATCTTAAATCAACACACCAGTCGATGAAAAAATTAACTACCATTCTTTTTATTACAATTATAAGTACCTGTTTGGGGTATTCTCAAGACAAGTTACAATCTCCCTCAGATTTTTTGGGATATGAGATAGGAGATCAATTTACACGTCATGCCGATGTGGTCAATTATTTTAAGCATGTTGCTGATCAATCTACAATGGTAAGTTATCATACCTATGGCAAAACAAATGAGCGTAGACCACTCACCTATGCTATTATTTCTTCTGAAGAGAATTTAAAGAATATTGAGAATATTCGATTGAATAATTTAAAAAACATTGGCTTAGAAAAAGGAGAAGCTACACCACAAACTGCAATTGTTTGGTTGAGCTATAATGTACATGGTAATGAGGCTTCTGGTACAGAAGCGGCTATGAAGACGGTGTATGAATTGATTTCAAAAAAAACAGCATGGTTAAAAAACACTGTTGTTATTATGGATCCTTGTGTCAATCCAGATGGGCGTGATCGATATGTAAATTGGTATAATCAGGTAAAAGCCACTCCTTATAACACAGATCAGGCGGCAACAGAACATAATGAACCTTGGCCAGGCGGAAGACCGAATCATTATTTATTTGATTTGAACCGCGACTGGGCATGGGCCACTCAAGTAGAGTCATCGCAACGCATACAGGTATACAATCAATGGATGCCTCATATTCATGTAGATTTTCATGAGCAGGGTATCAATGATCCTTATTATTTTGCTCCTGCGGCAGAGCCTTTTCATGAAATCATAACACCTTGGCAAAAAGATTTTCAGACACAAATTGGAAAAAATCATGCTCGATATTTTGATTCAGAAGGATGGTTATTTTTTACCCGAGAACGTTTTGATCTATTATATCCTAGCTACGGGGATACCTACCCCACTTTTATGGGAGCTATAGGAATGACCTATGAACAAGCAGGACATGGTAGAGCTGGATTAGGTATACAAACTGATGAGGGATATGTATTGACCCTTAAAGATCGTGCATTACATCATACTACTACTGGGTTATCTACTGTTGAAATTTCTTCTTTGCAGGCTGCAAAATTAAATACCGAATTCAAAAAATTCTTTACCAATACTAATTATACATATAAAAGTTATGTGCTTACAGGTGAAAAAGATAAAATTAATAAGCTTACAGCGTTGTTAGATATACATGATATCCAATATGGATTTACTAATACGTCAAAAGTATCTGGCTTTAATTTTAAAGAAAATAAGCAAGGATCAATTAATGCCAAAGGAGCTTTGGTTGTAAGTACCAATCAAGCAAAGGGTAAGATGGTAAAAGTACTTTTTGAACCAAATACAAAATTAAATGAACCTCTCACCTATGATATTACAGCCTGGAGTATTCCTCATGCATATGGATTAGATGCTATTGCTTCTACTTCACTAATCTCTGCTGATTCAACTAAAAAAGCAACAACAATCAACAATACTGCAACTCCATCTGGAGCGGGGTATATTTCTAAATGGAATAGTATTGATGATGCTGCTTTTATGGCAGATCTATTACAAAATAATATCAGAGTTCGTTTTAGCGAAAAAGATTTTTCTAATACTGGTAATAGCTTTAAAAAAGGAAGTCTTTTGATTACCAAAAGTGATAATCTTAGCATTAAAAATTACGATACTATTGTTGTAGAAATTGCTAATAAACATAACAGACAATTATTTGTTGCGCCCACTAGTTTTTCTACCAATGGTGTAGATTTTGGATCACCAGATGTAAAATTAATCAACAAACAACGCATTGCAGTACTCAAAGGAGCGCACACCTCATCTCTAAATTATGGAGAGATTTGGCATTTCTTTGAACAACAACTTAAATTTCCTATTACTTCTATAGACACAGAGTATTTCAAAAAAGTTGAGCTAAGCAATTATGATGTGCTTATTCTGCCAGACGGAAACTATAAGAACTACATAGACCAAAATCTATTGATCAAATTAAAAAAATGGATTCAAAATGGAGGAAAAGTAATCGCTATTGCCGATGCAATGAACTCATTTGTTGATCAACCAGGTTTTGATCTCAAAAAAAACACTGTAGCAGAAAAGGATAAAGATTCTATCGCTGGTAATCTTACACCATATAATCAAAGAGAACGAGAAAGTGTAAAAGAATTTATTACAGGAAGTATTTTTAAAACTTATGTAGATTCCTCTCATCCTATGGCTTTTGGGTATGACAACACCTACTTTAGTCTTAAACTAAACAACAAATCATATCAATTTCTCAAAGACGGATACAATGTAGCTTACATCAAACAACCAGAGAATGTATCTGGATTTGCTGGTACAACCGCACTAAAAGGATTACACAATTCTCTTGTATTTGGCGAAACAAGAATAGGGCGAGGAAGTATGATTTATATGGTAGATAATCCTTTATTCAGATCTTTTTGGGAAAACGGAAAACTGTTTTTGGTAAATGCCATTTTCTTTACTAATAACAATAAATATAGAATTTAAATTAAATAATCATGAATAACTCACATCTCTCGACAACTATAAAAACTATGGCTTTATCGGCTATGGTGCTTTTAGCGAGTTGTAATCAAAAGAAAGAAGCAGTAAAACCTACTGCAACCACAACAACTGCATCGAATACTACTACCAATGTATTGTTATCAGAATGGACTGGCCCTTATCAAGGGACACCAGCATTTGATAAAATGAATGTTTCTGATATAAAATCAGCACTTGATAAAGGAATGGAACTCAATCTTAAAGAGATTGAGGCAATTGCAAATAATCCTGATGCTCCTACTTTTGACAATACTATTGTCGCTATGGAAAAAGCTGGGGCAGAACTCAATAGAGTTTTTACATATTATGGTATTTTAAGTAGTAATATGTCTTCGCCAGAGTTTAGGAATGTTCAAAAAGAAATGGCTCCTATACTATCAGAGTTCAATTCAAAAATATCGCAAAACGAGAAATTATTTGAGCGTATTAAAACTGTATACGATAACTCGCAAAAAACACCTCTAGAAGCAGATCAACAACGAGTAGCACAACTTATTTATGAATCATTTGCTATGAATGGTGCTGCGTTTGATGTTGAAAAGAAAAAACGATATGCGGCCATCAATAAAGAGTTATCAGAACTATATACTAATTTCTCTAATAATGTATTAGAGGATGAAGAAGGGTATGTAACCTACCTTACAAAAGATCAATTAAGTGGTTTATCTGAACCTCTAATCAAAGCATATGCAAAAGCGGCAACCGATAGAGACCAAGAAGGAAAATATGCAGTAACCAATACAAGGTCTTCTATGGATCCTTTTCTTACCTACTCAAACGAGCGAGATATACGAGAAAAGGTATGGAAAAACTATTACTCTCGCGGGGATAATGGCGATGATAAGGATAATAATGCAAACATTGCAAAGATCCTGAAATTAAGAAAAGAACGTGTAGCATTATTAGGTCATGATAACTATGCCGATTGGAGATTACAAAACCGTATGGCCAAAAAGCCAGAAAATGCAATGGAGCTTATGAATGCGGTATGGCCTGCTGCAATTGCAAGAGTAAAAGAAGAAGTAGCTGATATGCAAGCGGTAGCAGATGCAAATGGAGATAAAATAACTATAGAACCTTGGGATTATCGCTATTATGCAGAAAAAGTAAGAAAAAAGAAATACGATCTAGATTCTGATGAAGTAAAACAATACCTGCAATTAGATAAATTAAGAGAGGCTATGTTTTTTGTAGCTGGTGAATTATTTAATTTTAAGTTTACTCCTATTGAAGAAGGAAAAGTACCTGTTTTTCATGAAGATGTTAAGGTTTGGGAAGTAACTGACAAAACTTCTGGAGCGCATATTGGTCTATGGTATCTAGATCCATTTGCCAGACCAGGAAAACGATCTGGTGCATGGGCAAATACCTATAGAAGTCATACTACCTTTGATGGTAAAACAAATGTATTGTCATCCAACAATTCTAATTTTGTAAAACCTGCACCAGGAGAAGCTGTTTTGGTATCATGGTCAGATGCAACTACATTTTTCCATGAGTTTGGTCACGCACTACACTTCTTATCTTCTGAGGTAAGATATCCAACCCTGAACGGAGGAGTAAGAGATTATACAGAATTCCAGTCTCAATTATTAGAGCGATGGTTATCTACAGATAAAGTCATCAATAATTATTTGGTACACTATAAGACAGGAGAACCAATCCCTAAATCATTGGTTGATAAAATAAAGAAAGCTGCTACTTTTAATCAAGGGTTTGCAACTACAGAATACCTTGCTTCTGCTCTTATAGATATGAAACTACACTTGGCAGATCCTACAGATATTGATATAGACAAGTTTGAGAAAGAAGCTCTAGAAGCTTTACACATGCCAAAAGAATTGGTAATGCGTCACCGTACTCCTCATTTTGGGCATGTATTTTCTGGAGAAGGGTATGCGACTGCATATTATGGATATATGTGGGCAGATGTGCTTACATCTGATGCTGCAGAAGCTTTTGCAGAAGCTCCTGGAGGTTTTTATGACAAAGAAGTAGCCGCAAAATTGGTAAAATACCTTTTTGCACCTCGCAATGCTATAGACCCTGCAGAAGCATATAGACTGTTTAGAGGTCGCGATGCTAAGATTGAAGCTTTGATGAAAGATAGAGGGTTTCCTATTCCAAAATCATAGCAATACCCCACCATAAATAAAAAAACACACATACATCGTTGATTGCGATATATGTGTGTTTTTATTTTAATACCACTTCTCGCTCACCGCCTTTATCTCTTCTTTACACATAGCTAGCATACTCTCTACTTTATCTGGATATTGTTGCAACCCAAATGCGGTACTATTTTCTGTAGTAATCCCCATAAGCCCCAAACATGCATTCAACAAAGGAGTGGCAAAATTCATACTTTTTAAAGGCTCTATCGTAAAATCACTACCACTAGTCATTAGCACCAATGCTTGTTTACCATCACACAATCCTCTTGGCCCATTTTCTGTTTGCTCAAAGGTTTTTCCTGCTTGTATAACTGCATCTACCCATGCTTTTACTGTGGCAGGAAGTGACATATTATACATAGGACTCGCTACTACGATCCTATCTGCATCAAGAAGCTGAACCACCATTTTATCATTTTTGGATAATATTTTTTGCTCCTCATCATTCAATGCTACTCCGCCAAAATTACGATTCACATATAGGTTCAGGTTTTTTTCTAATAACAAATCAGGAGTATCTTTGGTCAAGTCTAGAAATGTTATCTCTGTCTTATTTTGAGCATGCTCTACAAAAAAATCTACCAACTTTTTGGTATTTGATTGTTCTCTAGGGGTATAACTTACAACAAGTGTCTTTTTCATAGCGTCTATTATTATAATTTTAAATCATTTCAAATTAAATTCATGAAATTTTTCGTTCTTACAAAAGTATATTACATTGGCACACAAATTACATGACTATACTCAAGTATATTGGTATACAACAGTATAGTGATCGTATTATAATATTGATATCCAGAAAAATGAATAGCATAAAAGACACCCCCAAACATACACCAGCAGAATGCAAATCATTTATCCTACCTGTTAGAGATGTAATAGATTTAATAGGAGGTAAATGGAAACTCCCCATCATTGTCACCCTCTCTTTCAAGAGTTACAGATTCAAAGAACTAGAACGTGAAATAGTAGGCATCACCCCAAGAATGCTATCTAAGGAGCTAAAAGACCTAGAAATAAATGGCCTAGTTGATAGAAAAGAATCTGCAACAACACCTATTACTGTAGCATATAGTTTGACCTATTACGGGTTATCACTGGATAAAGTGATCGAAGTGGTTAGAGATTGGGGGATTACTCATAGAAAAAAAATAATGAGCAAATAACATATAGTAACTCCTGTTGATGATTTGTGAACTTTGATATTCAGTATCGGGTGTTCAATATTCTATATTCATTTTTTACTGTTTTGAGTGTTTTTGGATTATCAACTTCATCTGTTCTATAAAAGCGATCGGATGAAAATGATATACCTACTATTTGTAGAGAACCGCCGTAAAGGTTTCTGTATCTGAAGAGAATTGATAAAGAGACTTTAAAACCACAACACTACTGCTGTGTTTTTTTATATATTGTATTGCTTACTCATACCGCCACTAAGCACAGCTTAGCGGTAGCAGGGGAATATTTGCCAACGGTTTGTGTGTGGAGTTTATTTTTCGAAATTTTCGATTACTTCATCTATTTCTCCATCATGATCATAATCATATTCTAATTTTGTAGAAAAACTTTTACCATCCAATTTTAAAATCTCCACTTTTTTTCCTTCGATTATTAATTCTTTATTTTCAAAAGAATAATTTCCTAACTTCTGAAATTCTTTTTCACAATCCCAAACATCAACTGACCATACACTTCCATCTTCTCTAAATTGCAAATAATCTCTTCCACACTTTTCATGATCGTCATAAGGAATTACATTTCCATTAACAATTTTATTTACAATATACCAATCTCCTAAAATTAAATTCTCTAGTTCATAGTTTTGATTATCATCGTCTTTATTACATGAGGTATTAAACATTAAAATTCCAAAAAAAAGTAATAACAGTTTAATTTTCATAACTTAAATTTATTTTAATTCAACTATTTATTTTTATCATTTTTAAACTGAACTCATCTTGACTTTTTCTATTTCCTAAAAAATGGCTGAAAGTCAAGATGAGTTCACTGATAAATTTTCATATTAATTATAATATTTTGTGTTCTACACAATGTTTCTTGTATGTGTTGTAACAGAGCAAAATGTTACCCTTCTTTTTGATTTTTCTGCGCATTGATTGCTAACTTTTTCTCTTAGCAAATATTGCGCCTTACCAAAAATACAATAACATTTCGATTGATCACTTAGTTGCTATGGGCGCATATATCGTGTTGAACTAATCCTCGTTACCTCGGAAGCTTTTTTTGTTCCCTATAAAAATAGTTTAAATTTAGATAGTCAATAAAAACATCTAAATTATGTATCAAAAAAAAGTAAAACGATTCTAGAGACGGCTTTAGAGCGTGTTCCTGAATTCACAGTATTAGTAGATATGGAGTTGCTACCTTTATTCGGACAGATATTTAAGACGGTTTATGTTTAAATAAATATCTTAGAAAAATGAAAAAACG